>JALNVI010000005.1 GCA_023231425.1 Desulforhopalus sp.
AGTCCACTTGACTTTACGACCACGACAAATTCGGGGTCTTCGTGAATTACGTACATTTCTTTCATAGAATATTTACCCTGGGACCCAGGCCACAAGATTCCTGAGCACAACATAAAACTTTATTCAGGTTGACCAGTTGAAGTGTGTGCGGTGTGAAGATCAATTGCAGCTCAGTTGGAAGACCTTCCCGGAGAAGAGAAGACCAATGGTTGAATTTCTGCTTCTGGCGGCAGGAGAATGGATACGAACAATGCTGGTATTTATTGGCCAATATCAAGAGGCAGGTCGTTCCTGGACACGGCTGGCAATAATTCTCACCAGAGTCAGTCTCTTCACCACACTTTCGTCATTGGTATTCAAAACGAAAGTGCTGAAGAGTAAATATCGGTCTGCCAGTACTACAAAATCCCCAACAACATCTTAGTCGCCACAACATACAGCAACAGAGAAAATATCCGCTTCAAGGGGGCCACCGGCAAACTGTGCGCCAGCTTAACACCCAGAGGCGCTGTCAGTACACTCACCGCGGCAATTCCCAATAACGCGGGCAGATAGACATAGCCCAGCGAATACTGAGGCAGCCCGGCCACATTCCAGCCATTGAATATATAGCCGACCGTTCCGGCAACGGCTATGGGCAGGCCGATAGCGGCCGAAGTCCCGATGGCGTGGTGGACCTTGATATTACACCAGAGCATAAACGGCACTGACAGGGTCCCGCCACCGATACCAACCAGACTGGACACCACCCCAATACCGTTGCCTACCGCAAACATCCCCGCCTTGCCCGGCAGATCACGTTCGCCTTTCGGCTTTTTGTTGAGTAAAAGCTGGGTTGCCACAAAATAGAGAAAGATAACGAAAAAGACTTTGAGAAAATTTGTCGACATTGCCGAGGCAAAACAGGAACCGAGAAAGGTACCGGTAAGAATCCCGAAAACGATTTTTTTTACCACATCCCACCGCACCGCTCCGCGTTTATGATGGGCCATAAAGCTGGAAACCGAGGTGAACATGATGCTTGCCATGGAGGTGGCCAGCGCAACATGCATGGTCAGTTCAGGGGGGATATGATTCAGAGCAAAAACGTAGACCAGCATGGGGACAATCACCAGCCCTCCACCGATCCCGAGCAGTCCGGCAAGAATGCCGGCGATGGCACCAACGCCGCAATAAGTCAGAAATGTAGTAAGCATATATATCTCTATTTAAATATTCATGATCATAATACAAAAAAAAGCCATAATATCGCTCAAGTTAAATATTTGCAAGAAGCAGGTAAGCATTTGCTTCAATTACTCCTTAATAGTTGCCGTTTCCCACCCGTTTTAGAGTGACATTCACGCAATCGGTCATTAGTGTTTGTCAGAGTTTATATTGCGGGCACTCACCCGATCTACCAGCAGCAAACAGCAAACGTAACTATTCAGGCAGGTGCTGGAAACCTGATAATACCACGGACTCTAGCTGTTCAGCAGTGTTGCTGAACAGCTACCAGCAAACAGGCAAGAGTAAAATAAATCTGTCCCCTTTAATTTTTTAAGGAGTCAAAAGCGGACTTGACCCCTTTTCTTTTTCCGTGCAAAAAGTAATGCACTTAACGAATCAGGTTGCTGGATTCAAGTAATAAGTGCAACACGTTTGCCATCTCGTGGTAGAGACGTGTTTATTTCTCTTTTCTTCTACCTGTTTTCGTACAATCTGCAATACTCCAGTATTTTTTTGCAGCTCTGAAGTATTGCAGAAATAATTCTCTTACCCACCCACGCTGGCAGCAAGTCCCACTTCCGCAAATTGTTCAATAATCTGTTTTACCCGCTCTTCTGTCGGTTCCAGCATCTGGCTGGAATCGTACTCTTTACCAAGACGTTTATATTTATTCACGGCGATATCATGATACGGCAAAAGGTTTACGGCCACCTTCTGTCCTTCGAGTGAGGCAAGAAACCGGGCGCTCTCCTCAATGTTCTTCTCATCTGCATTGATGCCGGCAATAAGGGGGATACGAATGCTTATTACTGCACCTCTTCTGGCGAGAGCCCGCAGGTTTTCGTGAATCAATTCATTGCCGGAACCTGTCCACAGGCGGTGCTTCTCCGTATCCATATGTTTCAGATCAAACAGGAAATGGTCACACTCCTCTGCTACGGCAAGCATGGTCTCCTGCTTTACCAGTCCGCAGGTATCCACAGCCCGGTGCAACTTGCGCGCACCACACTCTTTCAGCAGCTCCAGAAGAAATTTTGCCTGTCGGGTGGGTTCTCCTCCTGAAAACGTAACCCCTCCACCGGATTCCTCATAAAAAGGACGATCCTTTTCCACCACAAGCAGTATCTCCTCCACCTCTGCTATTCTTCCGGACATCTCGGTTGCGAGGGTCGGGCAGACATCGGCACATTTGCCGCAGGAAGTGCACAGGTCCACGTCAGTTATAATTCCGGCAGGAGTGAGGGTGCAGGCGTTTTCAGGACATGCTTTCACGCACTCTTTGCAGCCGATGCACTTTTTTTCGTTGTACATCTTCTGCGGCAGCGGAGAAATACTCTCAGGATTATGACACCATGCACAGTGCAGAGGGCAGCCTTTGAAGAAAACAGTGGTCCGAATCCCCGGCCCATCATTTATAGAGTAGTGTTTTATATCGAAAATTATTCCAGAGCTCACGGCGAACCTCTCGTTATTTCACAAACCATGAAAAGAGGGACATGCTCTTTTCTGCATGTCCCTCCCGTGTTGAATAATCAGTCTTTCGCCCATCTTCTTCGTTACAGTCAAAAATTTATCCTCCGACAAAGCGAGGAATGAGACGTCGAGATATTAAACATTGCTCTAATAAATTTTCTCCTGTGTCTTGAATATGAACGAAATACAAGATTATTCAAGGTACCCTTAAGGCATTTTTACCTATACAGCCTCATTCTCCGTCCGCTCAATGACCTCTGTCTGCAGATCATCGTTCATGTCGTTGAAATAATCGGAATATCCGGCCATGCGCACCAGCAGATCCTTGTAATCGTCCGGTGTTTCCCGGGCGGCAAGCAAGGTTGCCGTATCGACAATATTAAACTGAATATGGTGTCCACCCAGCTTGAAATAGGTGCGAATCAGCTGGCCCAGTTTTTTGACATCTTCATCCCGCTTTAACAGGCTCGGCAGAAATCGTTCATTGAGAAGGGTTCCGCCGGACTTCGTCTGATCGAGCTTGCCAAGGGATTTCACCACTGCGGCAGGGCCGTGGGTATCAGCACCGTGAGAAGGAGAGGTCCCATCGGAAATTGATTTCCCGGCAAGGCGTCCATTGGCACTTGCCCCCATCATCTTGCCAAAATAGACATGGCAGGTCGTGGAGAGCATATTGAGATGGTACACTTCTCCTTTGATGTTCGGTTTGCCTTCAATGCTGTCTACCAGGTCGTCATAAACCCGCACGGCAATAGCATCGGCATACTCATCATCATTGCCAAAGAACGGTGTGCGGTTCATGATTGTCTGGCGCATAACCTCTTCACCTTCAAAGTTATTCGCAAGAGCCCCAAGCAATTTTTCCATGGGGATTTTCCCATCTTCAAAAACATGCTTTTTCAGGGCAGAAAGGCTGTCCGTTATCGTGCCAAGGCCGCAGCACTGGATATAGCTGGTGTTGTATCGGGGGCCACCGTCGTAATAGTCTTTTCCTTTGCTGATACAGTCGTCAATGACTACGGAGAGGAAGGTGGCAGGTGCATATTTTGCGAACATGCGGTCGATATAGTTGCTCACCCGCATCTTCTGATCCACGATATAGTGAATCTGCTTTATAAAGGCAGCGTAGAGTTCGTCAAAACTGGTGAAGCTGAGAGGATCACCGGTCTCTATACTGCACCGCTTTCCAGTGACGGGATCAATACCGTTGTTCATCGTAATTTCAAGAACTTTGGGAACATTCAAATACCCCGTCAGCAGAAAGGCCTCTTTACCGAAAGCACCAACTTCAATGCAGCCGGAGCAGCCACCTTCGCGGGCATCACGCAGGGTTTTGCCCATGTTGACCATCTCCTGAACATAGGTGTCCGGGTTGAAGACAGAGGGATATCCATGGCCCTGGCGGATCAGCTTTATGGCGGCATGCAGAAATTCGTCCGGTGTTTTTGTACTGATATGCACAGAGTTCCCGGGCTGCAGAATATGCAGTTCCTCAACCACCTCGAGCATGAGATAACTCACGTCATTTACGGCATCCTCGCCGTCCGGGGTAAGTCCGCCTATATTGATGTTGGTAAAATCGTTGTAGGTGCCACTTTCCTTGAAGGTAATTCCCACCTTCGGCGGTGCAGGGTGATTGTTCACCTTTATCCAGAAGCAGCAGAGCAGTTCTTTGGCTTCATCGCGGGTGAGTGTTCCTTCTGCGATCTCTTTTTCATAGAAAGGCCGGAGGTGCTGGTCGAGGTGTCCGGGATTCATGGCATCCCAGCCATTGAGTTCTGTAATGGTGCCAAGATGCACAAACCAGTACATCTGCAGAGCTTCCCAAAATGTTTCTGGTTTATGGGCAGGAACCCGACGGCAGACAGCAGCAATCTTTTCAAGTTCCTGTTTCCGCTGTGGATCACTCTCTGCTTTGGCCTTCTCTTCGGCCAGATTCGCGTGACGTTCGGCGAAGGTGATGATGGCATCACAGGAAAGAGACATCCCTTGCCACTGCTCCGCTTTGTCTGTGGCTTCCGGGTCGTTGAGGTAGTCAAGGGCCGCGATATTTGCCTCTATCTCGGTCTTGAAATCCAGCATGCCTTTTTTGTAAATCTTCCCGTCAAGCACTGTATGACCAGGCGCACGCTGCTCCATGAATTCGGTGAAAAGACCGGCTTCATACGCTCTGCGCCATTCCTCTGGAACATGATTAAAGATACGTTCCCGCTGAGTTTTGCCTTTCCAGTAGGGGATTATCTCCCGCTCATAGGTATCAATATCTTCCTGGCTTGTTTTGTACGGCTGCATGTCGCGATTGTTCATGACGTGGAAATCTTCCACGCTGTGGCAGGTCAGCTCAGGAAAGGTGCAGATTGCCTTTGGCGACGGTCCCCGTTCTCCGACAATAAGCTCATCATCACCTATATAGAGGGTCTTGCGGGTGCAGTGATCCAGAAAATTAAGCCCCCTCAGAACCGGCACGGGATATTTTCCGAAATTTTCTTTATAGAATTCTGTTTCATGCACAGCCCGTTCAATGGAGATAATTGGTTTGGCCTCCACACTCAGCTTACGCAGACGTTGAATACGGGGATTCATGCCGGGCAGTTTGTTTTTGGGGTTTTCTGGATAAAAATTACCTTCAGCCTGAGCTTTTCTTTCGGGGGCGGTACAGACGGGAGCATGTTCTTCAAACATGGGAATACCTCTTACGGTAATAGTTTTTAGATGCATAAATGTTGGGGATGCATAAAAAACAATGTAAAATCAATGAGAAACGAGGAAAAGAGGAACAGCGAAGGAGAGGGGTGCTACTGATAAAACATGCGGCAGTTATACAGGCAGCGATAGGATTCGCGATTGTTTGTGACAACGAAGATGGTTGGCATAAAATGAATTCTCCATAAATAGAAGTATCTAAGAACTTATGGATTTTCGCAAATTTGTCAAGATTTTTTCACTCTAAAAAGCAGTCTTTGGAGGTACCGGCAAGAAATACAAAAAAGTCATAAGGGCACCTTGAATATGAACGGAATAGAAGATTATTCAAGGGACCCTTTTGAGAATCTGGACGTTATTCCGGCCAGTAAAAAGTCGGTCGTTTCGGGATGCTGCAGTTTTCATTCAATCTTTTGGCAATATCCATCACGGGGCCCGGTTTCACGCTGCGTGCATTTTCCGGGCAGGCTTTAATACATGCACAGCAGAGGATACATTTGTCAACGATGGCGGCAAAGCCATTATCGGCATCAATCGCATCCGCAGGACAAACGGTAACGCAGGTCCCGCAGCTGGTGCAGGCATCACTCACGGCAATGAAATCGGCCTTTGGCGGTTTTTTATCTTTGTAGGGGAATGTGCCGGGGACCTGGAGTTCTCCCGCGTTGCTCACCCAGTTGTCAATATCGAAGTGGGCGGCGATATCTCGGCCGAACTTGATGCCAAGGTCAAGGTCATCTTTATGGGGTCTACCGACAGCAACGGGAAATTTTTTGTTGGAGAATGAGTGTTCTCCAATGAAGGCTGCACCGGCAATGGGCTTATACCCGCGCGCGACAACAAGATCCCGTAATTCGATTAATGAATCATCGAATTCCCGATTTCCGTAGAGGACGACACAGATGGCAGGTGTGCCGGGAGCGACTTTTAACTCCTGCAGCCATTCGCGGGCCAGCTCCGGCAGGCGGCCGGCGTAGGTCGGTACTGCAAAGATAACCATATCATTCTTTTTGGGCAGCAAGTCGTGTTGTTTCCGCTCTGTGGGAAGGGTAATGTCGAAATTTTCCCCTGTCTCCGATCCCAGTCCCCGGGTAATCGCCTGGGCGACTAACTTTGAGCTGCCGGTGGGAGAAAATGTCACTGTGTACAGTTTGGTGTACAGTTTGCTTTGCATGGTTAGACTCCTGTTGTCTGGTTTTTAGAGCAACCTTTAACGTACGGTTTTATCATAAAAAAAATACGGTTATGTGTGGAGATTTTTATAATCCGCAATTTTTTTCAATGTTTTGTCAGGTAAGGACAGAGGCGAGATCGACCTGGCCATGTCACTGACGAAACCCGACCTTTCGGTTGTCTTTTTCGTTTCAGGTTGAATTGAGATTCCTCCAGAAAATCTCTCGTAGTATCGAGGGTGACTCCTCAGTTCCTTTTCTCGCTACAACTCACCCTCCTTCATAAATCGTATCTACTGCATAACGTTCTTGTGTCTCAGGGCCAAAACTTTTCTCTTCGCTTTTTCCCCTTATAGAGAGAGTTCTCTTCCGGCAGGTTTGGAATCCCGCATCTGCTCAACCATTTTTCTCTCTTGCGACAATCGCTGAGTAGAGCTGCAGATCATATTTTACAAGTGGATGCAAAAGAGTCTGAAATTTTTCTCCAGTAATATCATACAGCGGTGCATCTCCGGAGCAGTTCAACGGTTGCCCCTGTTGAATAAATGGCAGGTTATATTTTTTGCAGAACCGTGCTGCAAATTCCTGATATCCTTCTGTTCTGCCTATATCTGCAAAATATTTGAAATTTTCCACTGCGTTGGCAATATCCTTATCACCAACTCTTTCCGGCCGATAATCAAGGAAATACCTCGTTTGCATATTATCGAAGAAATCAAACTCAAAGCCGTCCATTCTATTTATAAGTTGCTTTAATTGCTCTGAAATCTCTGTGTTCGGATCATTGAGAGAATCTGCAAGTTTACGTACACATGTGGGATGTGTACGGTAAAAACCCGATTCTGGATTTTTGCCAATATTGCGGATCCAGTTCAAATGGGAGTGTAAATGACGCCATGGCTCACGGACAATGGTGTATAGCGCATAGTCTTCGAGCGTAAAATATTTTTTAAATTTCCCCAGAGGCAGATGACCGACCAAATATTTTTTGTCTGTTGTCAGCTTTGGATACAGTTGTACGTCCATCGATTCAAGCCGTGCGGATATTGCCTCGGCGGGGTAGCGACGGTGGACAAAATTATCAAAGGAGCTTCCGGCTGTTTTAGGAATATGCATAAAAAATATTTGGGGAAGCGGCTTCTTGAAGGTAAATGGAATTTCAGAAATATTTACAGAGAAAAGACTGGCCTTGAAGGCTCCGTATCGAACGGTCAGGTTCTTATGCCTGCCAATATCAATGTCCTTTGGGAAAACAAAAGTAAACCCGCATCTACCGGTAGGGTGCAGTCGAAGATTGAAAACATCCTTTCGCTCTTTGTCCGCTACAACCTGACCGACATAGTTTCCATCAAGATAAATACTGAGGGTAACCGGTTTTTTCTGAAGCAGTTTCGAGAAGATCCAGCCGCTGATAATCTGGTTATTCAGGATATCAACTGCGAAATTGATCAACCTTGATTTGTGGTACATGCATCCTCCTTCCTGTAAAATATTATCGGCAAATCTTTATTCACAATCTCAATCCTGTGTTCAATAACGAATAATGCTCATAAGTTATCACGACTTCACGATTCTGTCTGCCTGCAAATAATCCGTGCCTTGCAGATCCATTGAGGTCTCTTTCGATTCTTTTGCCACATTTTTGAATTATACTCGTAATATCAAGTATATATCCATTTATTGGCTCTTTTTTCTGGCTTTGTGTGAGACACGGCCCTTATTCTTCCCGGTCTGTGTTTTCCTGGCAACAGTTCTTTTCTTTTTGTTCTCGTGGTCCCGTGATGTGGTCATTTTTTTGGACCACGTACCGGGCCATCCTGTTTTCATTTTCTTACATGTTGCTGGAGGAGAGATGACTCTCAGGGATTATAATCGGTTTTGGATGAAACAAAAAAAGGGGGGCATGGTGTTGAAACCATGCCCCCCTTTTTCGGAGATTACTCTATAAAATTTCTCTTACGGGTACCTTGAATATGAACGAAATACAAGATTATTCAAGGGGCCCTTATTTGTTTGGGTTGCCGTTCCAGCGGTAGCCGATGAAATTGTCGGAGCTGTTGTCTTGACTGTCAGCGGCGAAGCTGACGGAAACCATGGAGATTGCGAAGATCATTGCGATGAGAGCGAGAGCTGTGAATTTCATAATTATTACCTTCGTGAGAATTGAGTGTTGTTTGCTGAGTTGTAAAGATCTTATTTGTTCTGGTTGCCGTTCCAGCGGTAGCCGATGAAATTGTCGGAGCTGTTGTCTTGACTGTCAGCGGCGAAGCTGACGGAAACCATGGAGATTGCGAAGATCATTGCGATGAGAGCGGTAGCTGTGAATTTCATAATTATTACCTTCGTGAGAATTGAGTGTTGTTTGCTGAGTTGTAAAAATCTTATTTGTTCGGGTTGCCGGTCCAGCGGTAGCCGACGAAATTGTCGGACCCATCCTGTTGTGTGGCAGTGGCGAAACTGACAGTTGCTGTCGAAATTGCAAAAAGTATTGCTGTAAGAACGATTGCTGTAAATTTCATAACTACATCCTCCTGTGTTGAATGGTGGTATTTTGTTTGAATGTTCAATCAAAATATACACGAGAGGGGGAGAGTCAAGATTTGTTTTGAATAAATATTCAAAATAGAAGTGGTACAGCCGCAAAAAAGTGTTTGAAGGGTTCCTCCCAAGGGTTTGAGGCAGAGGCCGCGTGTCCTGGAAGGGCCAGTGTCTCTCAAATTTTTCTGTCTCGGCCTAAAAGGCAAGAAGAGAGGAAATTATCTTGAAGTCATAAAGCCGTTTGACAGTTAGACATATCACGTTTAGGTTGCTAACCAAAATAAGAAGGAATTTTATGATAAAGGAAAATTAGGATAAATCTTTAAAGCAGCTGACAAACGCTTATCAGCAAAAGAGAAAGGAGGAAAATCATGACTATTGAAAAGATTCAGGGATGCATCGGTTGCGGGATATGCGTAGAGACGTGTCCTACGGATGTCATTCGTCAGGATCCGAAGACGAAGAAGGCCTTCATTGCCTATCCGGCGGACTGTCAGATATGCCACCTGTGCAAGATGTATTGCCCTGTGGATGCAATTACCATTTCACCGGAAAAATCCATTCCGGTTATTGTTTCCTGGGGGTGAAAATGCGCGCATATATAAAGAGTAAAACGTTCTGGTTGTCACTGCTGTTGTTCACCGCAGTTCCGCTGCTGATCCTCTGGGCAGGGGGCACTGTTTCGGGAAGATCATCTTATATGGAGACTCTTTCCGTTTTAACTATTGTTGCCTTTTTCCAGCTGATCGGACAGTTTTTCCAGACACGCGGCAATCGGTATGCCGTGAAGGAACTGACGATGAACAAGGTGCTGAAATATCATAAATGTATTGGTTACATCTTTGTTCTCATCATTCTTTTTCATCCGATTTTTGTGCTGATACCACGCTTTACTGAAGCGGGGATTTCCCCCGGTGATGCCTTTATCACCATGATTACCACTATGAACCAGGGAATTATTCTTGGTCTTATAGCCTGGTGTACGCTGCTGGCACTGGGGGTAACGGCCCTTTTTCGTAAGAGGTTGCCAATGAAGTACAGGCGCTGGCGGGTTTTACATGGCGCTTTGGCGATACTCTTTGTGGGAACTGCAGCGTGGCATGCGGTGAATCTCGGGCGCCACTCAACGCTTGTCATGGCTGTTGTGCTCAGCCTGCTGACGGCGGGCGGAGTTGCTCTTCTGCTCAAGGTGCATGCAACGCAAAAAGGTCTTTCTGAATCAGGAATAGAGAAATGAAAACATCAAAAAATCAAACAGATATATCCAGGCGTACGTTCATGACTATTGCAGGCGGCGCAGCTGGCATTGCGGCCATGGCTGCCATGGGACTGACCCCGAATCGGGCAGAAGCTCACTCCAATATCCCGAAAGTGGATGCGGATAAAATGAGCTCAGTTGAAAGTGAAACGGATGTGCTGGTTCTCGGCAGCGGTATGGCTGGAGTCTTTGCGGCTGTAAAGGCCCATGATGCAGGTTCGAAGGTGATGGTTGTTTCCAAAGGGCGCCTGGGTTCCTCAGGGCTTACTCCTTTTGCCAAAGGGATTTTCGCCTATGATGCTCAAACTGCCACCGTGAGTGCGAAGGATTTTCTGGACAAAGTCTCCCGCTCTGCACTGGGAACCAATAATCCTGTGTATACCAGACAATTGCTGGAACATTCCCTTGCCCGTGTCAATGATCTGAAAGAGTGGGGCTTTTTTGCTTCTCCCCTCTATAACAAATGTTTCAGTAAACCGCTTAAAGAGCGGAATATTGAGGTGAAGGAGAGAATTGTCATTACTCACCTCTTCAAGGAAAAAGGCCGGATTGCCGGCGCTGCAGGCTTCAGTCTGGATGAAGAGAAGATCTATTTTCTCAAAGCCAGAAGTGTGATCCTCTGTACCGGCTCCGGAGCCTTTAAACCCAATGGTTTCCCGGTGTGTGATCTTACCCACGACGGCACTGTCATGGCGTACAACATTGGTGCGAAAGTGACGGGCAAGGAGTGGAATGACGGCCATCCCGGCAAGTCGAAAAACCCGGCAGACTGTTACGGCGGCTGGGGGGATATGTTTGATCAGAAGCCTGGTGTAACAGGTGTCGGAGTTGTTCATGATCTGGGTGTCGAGCTGAACTACAAGGCCTATGTGAAAGGAAACCCGGTTTCCATGGGCGGTGCTCCCGGACAGGTGAAAACAGATGCTGTGGCGGGGGGCCCGTATGTTCCTGCAGGATTTGAACACCAGAAACCACCGCAGGGTGAAAAGGGACAGGGGCCCGGCGGGCATTCCGCAGGAGGCAAGGGTCCGGGTGGAAGGCCTCCAAAGGAGGGCGGAGCGCCTCCGGGTATGGCGGGAGAACTTGTGGGAGGTTCTTCTGCGGGGATGGCGATTCACAAATCAGAGGGAATTGTACCGATCAACGACAAGTGTCAGTCAAATATCCCGGGTCTGTATGCAGCCGGTGATGCGCTGGGCTCCTATATGGTGGGATCGATCTATACTCAGGTGGGCTCTTCCCTGGCCGGTTCTGCCGTGCAGGGGGCAATTGCCGGAGAAGCCGCCGCTGAATACAGCAAAGGCGTTGATATGCCGGAGATCTCAAAAGCGGAGCAGAACCGGGCGCAGGAAGAGATTCTCGCTCCCCTGAAGAGGACAGAGGGATACAGTCCTGCCTGGGTAACACAGACCCTGCAGGGAATTATGATTCCGAATTTTGTGCTCTACATAAAAAAAGAAAGTCTCTTGAAGGCCGCACTGGCCTTTATTGAAGAGTTGCGAGACCACCACCTGCCGATGTTGCGGGCGGCAGACCTGCATGAACTGCGTCTGGCGTATGAAACTGCAAACATGATTACCACTGCCGAAATGAAATTGAAGGCCTCACTCATGCGTACAGAGAGTCGTTGCAGTCACTATCGACTTGATTATCCTGACATGGATACGAAGAACTGGAATGCCTGGATTAACATCTATAAAGGGACTGATGGTTCAATGCAGCTTGAAAAACAACCCTTTGACAGCTGGCCGGATTGATTGTTTTTTGCAAAACATCGTGAAACCGCCATGGGGAAGTTGATTGCTTTCCCCATGGCGGTTTGTGATTCGTGCAATATTCAAGGTTCCCTAAAATTGAAATAAGAGAAAGCACCTTTTGAGCAGGCGAATTCAAATCGGATTATCGTCCTTCCTTCCCTGGTGGCTGGAGGATTTTGTCCCCCACAGAGAAGGGCAACGGGTGGAGAAAAATGTTCAAGTTCTATACGGGAGAGGCTCCGCATGTGTTGCTCTCAACCTGTTGGAACTCCTTGTCTCATGCGGGAAGAGAGGGCTTTTCTCCGATAACTAGAAAATGTTTTTTCAAGTCGTTGTAAATGCCCGTCTGCTCAAAACCTGCATCTCTCAATTGTGCTTCAACCTGTTCAGGGAAAAATCTAATTTTGACAGGAGGTCCCTCTGTCATCTCCTCCTTTTTCCAATCAGCAATAAAAATTTTTGCACCGGGCTTTAGAAGCCTGTTTGCCTCTCTGAGCATCAGAAACGGATTATGTAATTCGTGATACAGATTTATCATGAACACCAGATCTGCAATTTCGTTATCAAGGGGGATTGTGTTTTCCTCGGTTTTTACCGGAATGATCGTTGGGTGTTTTCTCGGGATATTCTCCTTAAGCCAGTTGTACATTACCTCAGAAGAGTCGCAGGCATAGATAGTCTCAGGCTGGTATTTCTGCAGAAAAGCAATGCTGTAGAGGGCTGTCCCCGCGCCGATGTCAACAAGAACGTTCGGCTTCTCCATGGCCAGCTTCTCCCATGGGTAATCGGGTGGAATATCTATTAATCTCTGGGGATTATTTAACTTCTCCAACTTCCGGGGATCAAATTTTTTCTCTTCCATGATCAATCTTTGCCACTCCTTTCGATCTACTGCTTGAATGCAGAACGCCCGGCATGCAGCGCGATGGGCTACTTGCCATCAGACTTCATGTCGGGCGTCTGTTGCGTTCAAAAGTGTTAAAGGGAACATCGAATAATCGCCCATCTTCTTCGTTACAGTCAAAAAAATATCCTCGCGATATATCAAAAGAATACCGGTGGAAAATTTTCTTCTGTGCCTTGAATATGAATAAGATACAAGGCGTTTCAAGGTTCCATGTATTTGAACAGTATTTTAGAAATTAAAAACTTTGGCTTCCGCAGCCATATCGATCAAATGAGGCCCGCCGTCGAGGAGCATGTTGGGGAAAAATTTTGTTTCGTCAATCTGGCGATTTTTGGCGCAGGGGGTGCAGACACCGATTGGGATATGGTTCTCTACCAGATAGGGGAGATAATCATTCGGGCAGTCACCAGTCTGTGTCTGCTGGGTAAGATATTTGTGCTTATTGGCCCACAATACGCCATCATCTATCAAAAAAATATTTACAACATGACCTTTGGAATGAGCAATTTTGGCGAACTGAAGACACCTCGTTGCTTTAACATTGTCATCCTGACTTAATACAAACAGAAAATTGGCCATTTATTTCTCCTCTATTGGGTTACTGGTTTTTAGTAGTGAAAACTACAATGTTTTCTTTCCCGGCACGATATCGCCGATTCTGCCCACAGATACCAGTCGATGAGTATTTTAAGCATTAGCGCAATAAAAGTAAAACAGATCGAATGAGCAAAAAGACCAGGTAAGTGTCTCCTGTCAGCAGTGATCCGAATGTTGATTTCTCCATGCAGTGCCTCTGACAGTGATGTGTTTTCCTGCATAAAAAAGCACAAAAAAAGTCCACTCTGACAACTTGCCAGAAGTGGACCTTGTAACACTTAAAGAAAAATTTCCTTTAGGGAACCTTTGAATAACCAGTCTTTCGACCATCTTCTTCGTGCAGTCAAAAATTTATATTCGTAATATCAGCTATATAACTGCAATAAATTCCTTCCTGCGCCTTGAATATGAACGAAATACAAGATTATTTAAGGAACCCTTTACTCGAAGGCCTCTTTAACTTTCCAATTTTTCCAGACATTACTCACAAGATCCGGGCCTGGTTTCAATACTGTTTTGCCCGGTTTCCAGCCCGAGGGACAGACTTCCGCACCTTTTGTTGCCCGCACGTGCTGGAACGCCTGAACCTGGCGCAGGGTTTCAAGTACATTACGACCAACGGGGGGAGTCAGGACTTCGAAACCGACAACCGTGCCATCCGGGTCAATGAGAAAACGACCGCGAACATCTACACCGGCATCTTCGTCATACACACCGTACATCTCGCCAACTTTTCCTCCACCGTCAGAGAGCATGGGGAAGGGGACCTTCCCGGCGGTTATCATCTTGCTGAGTTCATTATCGGTCCACACTTTATGGACAAAAGCACTGTCCACACTCATGGAGAGAACCTGTACACCAAGCTTTTCAAATTCTGCATTTTTTTCAGCGACCGCTGAAACTTCAGTAGCTCAGACGAATGTAAAATCGCCTGGATAAAAGCAGAGTACAACCCATTTCCCGAGGTAATCAGACAGCTTTACCTCAGTAAAGCCTCCATCCTTATAGGCCGAGACTGCGAAGTCCGGCGCTTTTTTACCGATTCGTACCATGGGTTTTGTCTCCTTTTTGGGTTCAGTTTTTTCCACCGAAGGTTTTGCCGCACTGTCTACAGAATCATGTGCGGGACGTGAGCATCCAACTTCCATTTTTTGCCTCCCACGAAAAGTTGTTTACCACCCCTGAGTCAGGAATGATTCTTAAATAAAGAATAAAACAAATATAGGAAAGGTCAATATCTGTTTTCTGGTTTAACAGGTAAGTCCTATTCCATGGAGGGGCAGTTGGGGACAGAAATTTTATCTGTCGTAACCTGCTGATACCGCAGACTGCCAGGAGAATGGTCAATAGTGGGGAGGGAGTTGTGCGTATGTAACCAGATCAAGGCGTAACAGGCAGAGAGGCAGCGAACCTCTTTGGGCCAGGTGAACATAGAACTGAAAAAAGCCTCGGCAGGAGCACTGTCTTTAAATGCTGCATTGCTCTTTATTTGTTCTCGTCATCTCTTATATTGGTTGCAGAGTCTTGCTCAGAACAGCAAAGCAGCATGACACCATCTATTCAAAATCCAGGGAGACATTCCATGAACATTGTTGACGCGGCTCAAAAACGTTACTCCACCAAAAAATTCGACCCCCGTAAAAAACTCACTGAAGAGCAGATAAGACAGCTGAAAAACCTGCTGCGCCTGAGCCCTTCCAGCGTGAATTCACAGCCCTGGCATTTTATCATTGCCAGTACTGCCGAGGGGCTGGCGCGTATTGCCAAAGGGGTGCAGGGGACGTCTTCCTTTAATGAGCCCAAAGTGAAGGATGCGTCTCTTGCCGTTGTTTTTTGTGCGAAAACAGATATGGATGAAAAATATCTGGAACACGTGCTGGACGTTGAAGATAGGGGTGGGCGCCTGCCGAACGAGGAAGTGAAAGCGCAGATCAATGCTGCCCGCACCTATTTTGTGAATCTGCACCGTTTTGATTTGAAGGATGTGAAGCACTGGATGGAGAAGCAGGTCTATCTTAATATGGGAACACTTCTTCTCGGAGCTGCTGCCATGGGGATTGATGCTGTACCTATGGAGGGGATTGACGTCAGGGCCATAGATGAAGAATTTGGCCTGCGTGAAAAAGGGTTTACTGCGTTGGCGATTATCTCTTTTGGTTACCGGGCTGAAGACGATTTTAATGCCAAAGCGCCGAAAGTCCGTCTTGCAGAGGATGAGATTTTTACCATCCTTTAAGTTGCAAGCGCTTTGAGGGCCGTTCCTCAAGGCGCTTTTCTGTCTGCAGGGGACACGTTCCCTTTTCTGCGCAAAAAACGCTAACAGGCAATTCCTGTGGTGAAAAAAACGTTGTTAACTCTCGACGATAGCGTCCGTTTTATCCTCATAAATTGAATTCAATTTTGACTTTCCACAATGAATCGTCTACCCTGAAAAGAAATAATGTATGAGCTTTTTTATAACCCATTAAAGGAGGAGGAATACAGATGTATAAAACTATTCTTTGCGCAATAGAAGCTTCCCCGGAAGGGAAGGAAGTTCTCGCTAAAGCCGCGAAACTGGCAGCCCTCTATGGGAGTAAGCTTCTGGTGATACACGTCTTGTCGTATTCGATCCTGCCAAAAGACTATCAAAAAGAGTTAAAAAAAGAGATCGCTCCGAAGGTGTATGAAATTCTCAAGTCGGTCGGAGTTCCCCAGAAGGACTGTTTTATCAAAACAGGCAAGCCCTATTCCAGAATTTGCCGGGAAGCGGAAAAGAGGAATGCCGATTTGATTATTCTCGGAACACACTCCAAAAAAGGTGTGCGTAACATGCTTGGTTCCACCGCCCATGGTGTTTGTAATTATGCCAAATGCGATGTAACGCTGTTTAGAATCTGCTGATTTTTCTTTCCATGAGTTTTTTTCACTCTGTCGTCGGCAGGGACCTCCTGTAATAAGGTACTCTCCGTCGGCGACATTGAGCCGACTTGTTCTCCCGCTTCGCTTCTCCTTCTCCTCTCTGGTTGTACTTTGCCGTTTTCCTCCTCTTCATCCCGGGGTACTATGGATGTGGACGCAGCGGAAGCCGTTTTCCGTTACTTCCCCGCTGTAGACCAGCTGGTTTTATTCAAGGTACCCTCAAGAAATACTTTCAAAATAGAGATCGACATGAACAAAATTCTTTTGCTTCTGGCCCATCCCGCCTTCGGTCGCTCCGTTGCCAACGCTGCACTGTATTCTGCGGTGGAGGGAATGGAGGGGGTTACCTGCCGCGATCTTTATGATCTCTCCCCCGATTTCTTCATCAATGTGAAAAAAGAGCAGGAGCTGTTGCTCGCTCATGACATCATCATCCAGCAGTATCCTCTCTACTGGTACTCCACACCCTCACTGCTCAAGGAGTGGACGGATCTCGTCTTTGAGCACGGCTGGGCCTATGGCAGTGACGGGAATGCGCTGCAGGGAAAATATTTCATGCAGGCGATTACCACCGGCAGTGAGGCCGAAAGTTACACCCTGGGCGGGCACAGTTCCATGCCGCTCGTCAGTTACCTTGCACCGCAGAGGGCTACAGCCCGGCTCTGCGGCATGCGTTGGCTGCCGCCCTTTGTTGCCGCAGGGGTACACTACGAGAGCAGGGCGGTGCTGGCCAGTGAGGGACAGCGCTATCGCCGTATGCTTGAGGCGCTGCAGCAGTGCAGCCGGCTTGAGGAGCTGGCAGAAAAATATCGAATTACCGACGGCCCGGTGCCGGAGGCGAACGCCCTTGATCGGGATCTTTTGCAGGGAGAGCTCAATGGATAATTTCCTCCTGCAGCTCTTACTCTTCTGTACCGCCGCCATTATCGCGGTGCCGCTGGCGCGAAAATGCGGGCTCAGCTCTGTACTTGGCTACCTCCTTATTGGTATCGTCATCGGCCCCTTTGGTCTGTCACTGATCGGTGATGTAGAGAGTGTGATGCACTTTACCGAGTTTGGTGTGGTAATGATGCTCTTTCTCATTGGACTGGAGCTGAAACCCAGCCTGCTCTGGCGAATGCGCACACCTATTCTCGGTATGGGCGGGGTGCAGGTGGTCGGGACAGCGCTTGTTATCTGCCTGATTGGCTGGTTCTTCATTCCGTGGCAGAAGTCCCTCGCACTGGGGCTCACCGTGTCGCTCTCCTCTACCGCCATCGTCTTGCAGACCATGCGGGAGAAGGGGACCATGGAGACCTCTCCCGGGCGTGCTGTCTTCTCCATTCTCTTGTTTCAGGATCTCGCCGTTATCCCCATTCTCGGCATCCTGCCGCTGCTTGCGCTCTCTCCGGTGCCGGGTGGTTCCGGCGGGGAGGTGCCCCTCCTGGACATCTCCACTCTGCCGACCCTGTGGCGCGTCGTGGCAACCCTTGGGGCAATCGGATCTATTTTTGTCATCGGGAAATATCTCGCCCGGCCGATTTTCAGAACCATTGCAGCCACGCGGGTGCGTGAGATCTTTATTGCTGTGGCCCTGGCGATGGTGGTGGGAATATCCCTGCTGATGACAGTGGTGGGGCTCAGCCCGGCGCTCGGAGCGTTCCTCGCCGGGCTCGTGCTCGCCGACAACGAATATCGCTATGAGCTGGAGAGTGACATCGATCCGTTCAAGGGACTGCTCCTCGGTGTCTTTTTCATCTCCGTCGGTGCCAGTCTCGACTTCCTCTTTATCCGCCACCATTTGTTGTTGATTGCTGGCCTTGTCGTCGGTCTGCTGCTCATTAAAGGACTGATTCTTTATGGCATCGGTTTCCTTTTCCACACCCCGGGAGAAGGGCGCAGCTATCTTGCGGCTGCGCTGTGCCAGGGCGGGGAGTTTGCCTTTGTCCTTTTTGAATTTTCACGCAGCAACGGAGTGCTGACTGATAAAATTATAACTCCGTGCATCTCGGCGGTTACCATCTCCATGTTCCTCTCGCCCCTGTTCTTTATCCTGCAGGAACGGCTGACTGGCCGCAGCGGCAATGAGGAGCAGCAGCGAGAGGCGGACGCTATCAAAGAGAAGGGGGCGAAGGTCATCCTTTCCGGCTTCGGCAAGGTTGGTGCCGATGTAGGGCGTTTCCTCCTTTCAACGGGTATTCGCCCGGTTATCGTTGACCCGGATGCCGGCAACGTGGCCACACTGCGTCGCTTTGGCTTTGAGGTTTATTATGGAGATGTCGGCCGACTCGAACTGCTTGAGGCCGCTGGTGCGGCCGAGGCGGAACTGCTGGTGGTCACCGACCGTGACACCGAGAAGGCAAAGGCGCTGATAACCCTTGCCCGGGAACACTTTCCGCAGTTGAAGATCGCTGCCAGCGCCGCTGACCGCAGTGCTGCCTACGATCTGATGGATATCGGAGTCTCCACCCTTCGCCGTGAAACTTTTGGTGGTGCCATCGAACTGGGGCGCGAGGTGCTTGTCCGCCTCGGCTTTCGTCGCTATGATGCGTATTGTTTGGCCCGCCTCTTCCGCCATCAGGATGAGGCTTTCCTGCCCAAACTTTATCACGCCCACCGCAGGCAGAGTGCGGCAGAGTATCAGCTTCTCTATCGGCGCCATAACTCCCGCATGGCCGCACTGCTGCAGGCCAGCGGGGAGAATAACGTGGGGCTGAGCGAAAAGGCGTGGGCTGCGCCGCATGGGGAGGAGTGAGATGGAACACTTTTTACTCCAGATATTTGTCTTTTTCGTCGCTGCGGCGATTGCCGTGCCGGTGGCGAAAAAAATAGGTATCGGCTCCGTACTTGGATATCTTGCTGCAGGGGTGGTTATCGGTCCCTTCGGGTTGTCACTGATTGGCAATGTGGAGAGCGTGATGCACTTCACCGAGTTCGGTGTAGTGATGATGCTCTTTCTGATCGGTCTTGAGATGAAGCCTGCCATACTCTGGCAGATGCGCAACAGCATCCTTGGTCTCGGCGGTGGACAGGTGCTGGTGACCACACTTCTCATAATGTTCGTCAGTGTCTGGTTTCTCCCGGGGCGGCAGGCGCTTGCTCTCGGGCTGATCCTCTCTCTCTCTTCTACGGCCATTGTCCTGCAGCTGCTGAAGGAGCGGGGACGCTACGACACCTCCGTTGGACGGTCAATCTTTTCGGTGATCCTCTTCCATGACCTTGCGGTGGTGCCGATTATGGCGCTGCTGCCGCTGCTTGCCACTGGCGGGACCCATGAGATTGTCCAGCATAGCGGCCTCGTTGATATCAGCCATTTTTCCGGCGGGGTTCGTTTTCTTCTTACCCTGATGGCCATCACCGCTGTTTTCCTGCTGGGGCGTTTCGTCACAAGGCCGCTTTTTCGCGCCATTGCCATGACGGGAATGCGGGAACTCTTCGCCGCTGCCTCCCTCGCACTGGTGGTGGGCAGTTCACTGCTGATGATGGTGGTTGGTCTGCCCGCCCCTCTTGGAACCTTTCTTGCCGGAGTGGTGCTGGCGGAGAGTGAGTATCGCCACGAGCTGGAGAGTAACATCGAGCCCTTCAAAGCGCTGCTGCTCGGCATCTTCTTTATCTCTATCGGCGCCAGCCTTAACTTTGAACTGCTCTGGGAGCAGTGGTGGGTGGTTTGTCTACTGGTGGCAGGGATAGTGGTGTTCAAATTCGTCATCCTCTATCTGATCGCTGTTCTCTTTCGTTTACCGGCGAGGGAACGCGGCTATTTTTCCATTGTTCCTGCCCAGGGTGGAACCTTTGCCTTTGTTCTGCTGCCTTTTGCGGTACAGAGTGGCGTGCTGCCGCCTTTGGTGTCTGAGCTGGTACTTACTGCGGTGGTGATCACGATGTTCTTCGCACCGCTGATGGTGACAGCCTGGGAAAAATTCGTTGAACGCAGGATAGAATCGAAGGAGGGAACTGGCCATGTCTCGCCGCAGGGGCAGCGGGTTATTATTGCCGGTTTTGGGCGCCTCGGTACAGACCTCGGTCGTCTGCTGATTTCGGTGGGGATCAAACCTGTCATCCTTGATCACGATCCTGTTGGCGTGGAGGCGCTGCGCAACTTTGGCTTTGAGGTCTTTTACGGTGATGTGACCCGGCTTGATCTCCTTGAAGCGGCTGGTGCCGCAGAGGCCAGTATGCTGATTGTCACCATAAGTAACGCCGAAAAGGCAAAAGAACTGGTGGAGCTGGCGCAGAAACACTACCCGCACCTGGAAATCGCCATTGCGGTGGACGACTGGCGTGTTGTCTATGAAATGAAAGATCTCGGGGTGTCGCTTATCCGTCGAGAGACCCGCGACTCTGCACTTGATCTCGGCATGGACTGTCTGAAGCTGCTCGGGATGCATTCTTACGAGGCCTTTCGCCTGCTGCGGATGTTCAAGCACCAGGATCTCAAGGCGAGTGACGACCTCTATGGGGTATGGCGGGAGAAGGGAGAAGAAACCTTTATCTCATCTTTCCGCGATCATAACGACAACCTCGCTGCATTGCTGCAGCGTGCCCAGACCAGGAATATGGAAGAGGTTGGGAAAGGCTGGGCCTCGGATAAAATTATCAGGGCAACTGGTGGCCAGCCCGACGATCCCCCGGAGATCAGAAGGTGAGCGCCGGTCTTTCTTTTTCCTGTCGGCGGTGCGCCGGGGCGGTGTTCTGCCTGCAGAAAAAGTGAGTTGAGTGCAGCAAAAAAAGTTCTCCCCGCAGCATAAAGAAAGAGTGAAGAAAGGCTCTGGGCATTTTATTGCCCGGAGCCTTTCTTCTGTCGCAGGCATGTAATAACGACATGATGCGTCAGATTCCCTCTTATTCCATGTTTCTAAAAGTGAAAAGTTGTACTCTGTTCCCCTCCTCCCAAAGGGAGGGGGCGCTCCTCTCAATTATTTTCCAGGTTTACTGCCATGAAATTGCCATTTTCAGCTTTAACTTCTCTGAGGCTTCCGCTTCTTGCCCGACACCGGACAGCCTTCAAGACAAACAGCGCCAATGCCTGGATGATTTTTCTTGCTATCGGTATTGGCGCGCTGACCGGGCTTGTCGGCGGTGCCTTTCGGCTTCTGCTTGTTGAGCTGGGGGATCTGCGGGATGTTTTTTTCAATAACCCGAAAATCCTCGGATCCTATGGTCTCTTCGCTGGAATTGGCATTGCTGCTCTCTCTATCTTTATTGGTCTTACGGCGGTGCGGAAACTGGCAAAGGAGGCTGGAGGCAGCGGGATTCAGGAGATTGAAGGCGGACTGGATGGACTGCGTCCATTCCGTTGGAAGCGCGTCATCCCTGTGAAATTTTTCGCTTCTCTTTTTACCATTGGCCCGGGGCTGCTCCTTGGCCGCGAAGGACCAACCGTGCAACTTGGAGCCAATATCGGCAAGATGGTGAAAGATATTTTCCGTCAGCCGGAACAGCAAAACAACCCGCTGGTTTCTACCGGTGCCGCCGCCGGACTGGCTGCCGCCTTTGATGCCCCGCTGGCGGGAATGCTCTTTGTTATTGAGGAGATGGAAGGCCACTTTCGTTTCAACTTCCTGTCACTCTCCTGCGTTATGCTGGGGTCGGCGGTTGCCACCATTGTGGTCAGCATGATAACCCATACGCGGGTGGTCATTCCCATGGCGGTCTATGACATGCCCTCTTTTGAGTCTATGTGGATCTTCCTGATTTTCGGGCTTTGTGTTGGCGTGCTCGGGCTGGTTTTCAATACTCTGCTGCTCTTTGTTCTTGATCTCTTCGCCCGTCTCAATTTGCCGCCGATTTTCCTCTCTTTCATGCTTGCCTGCATCGTTGTCCTGATCGGCAGCCAGCATATTGAGATGGTTGGTGCCGATTTTGGAATGATTGGCCAAATATTTTCGGGAGATAATACCATTACCTCTCTCCTTATCCTTTTTGGAGTGCGAATGATGCTGGGAATTATCTGCTACGGCACGGGGGTTCCGGGGGGAATCTTTGCGCCGATGATTATTCTCGGTATTACCTTTGGCATGGCGTTTGGTATAGCGGTGCAGGAGTTTCTGCCAGGGCTCCACATGCTGCGGCCGGAGATTTTTGCCCTTGTGGGCATGGGCAGCTTTTTTTCCGCTGCCGTGCGTGCCCCTCTTACCGGAGTACTGCTGGTTGTTGAGATGACTTCCAACTACGAACTGGTGCTGCCGCTCGTGCTGGCAGCGTCTGCCGCTGCGGTCTTGACCTCTTTTCTCGGTAACAAACCTATATACGCCTCTCTGCTGGGCAGAACCCTTGCTGCGGCGAAAGAGGAGAAGAAGAAGGAACTGCTGAAGAAGAAGAGGCAGAGTGAGGGCGCAGAGGGTGAGGCAATGGCGGAGTAGATTCCTTTACACCCTCTGGAATTGGGCGCATCTGTTACTCAGGCAGATATGGTGCTCTCTTCGGCGGCGAGACGCGCTGCGGTTATAATGTGCTCACTCTCGCGACCTCCGGGTGTATTGGGGGCTGTAGAGCCAAGAATGAGGTCGACAACCTTCCCGCGATGAAATCTTTCGCGGGGAACGGCAGGCAGCAGGCGCTCGTCGGTGCTGGAGGTGTGAAGCAGGCCGCTTTCAACCATCATCCCCACTGTTCTGCGGCTCAGGGACTCGCTGCAGGGGAGGTTTTCTACGAGCTTTTCCACCGAGACAGAGTTCTCTTCATCAAAATGCTGATAGACATCTTCGAGAATATCAAAGGCTGCGGCGAGGCTGACAGCGGGTTTACTGTTGTCTTCCAGGAGCACCACGGTGTGCATGTTTTGCAGGGCCCAGGCGACCTGAGCCCCGAGCAGGATGAAAAGCCAGCCGAGGTAGATCCAGGCCAGAAAGAGCGGGGCTGAGGCGAAGGTCCCGTAAATGGCGTTGTATTTTGCTACCCCGACCTGCAGGGAGATATAGATGTTCTGCACGATAAACCAGAGGGTTGCGGCGAGGAGGGCGCCAAGCATCGCGGGAACATTTTTCACCTTTGTGCAGGGAAAAAAGATGTAGACGGCATACAGTGAAATGGCGATGAAAAAGATGGGCAATGCCTGGAAGAGCAGGGTTTGTACCCAGGCAAAGGGAAGGAGTATATTGAGTTTTTGTGCCAGTGCCGGGTGTTTGAGGAAGGTGCTGGCAGCAAAGGCAATATTCACGGAGAGCGGAAAGAGGAAGAGCAGAGTGATGTAGTCCGACAGCTTGCGCAGGAGTGAACGCCCGTCTTCCACCTTCCAGATGAGGTTCAGCGCTTTCTCCACGTGGCTGAACATCAGCAGGACTGTGACAAGAATCCCCGCGACCCCGAAACTGCCGAGAGTGGCGAAATTGGTGCGGTCCACATAGTCAAAAATCGTGTCGACTGCAGAACGCATCGCTGAGGTCAGCGTTTTTTCGGAGACGCTTTCTTCCCTCGCGGCATCGCTGATATTCGTAAGGGGCTCTTTCTTCCCCTTGATACCAAAGGCGTGGAAATCAAAGCCCTGGTAGTTCTCGAGGTTATCAATGTAGGAGCAGGCGATCTTCTTCAGCTGGTCGCCGCCGCCAAGGCCCTTCACCACCGCTGTACTCATGGCAAGCATGGGGACGAGGGAGAGAAGCAGTGTGTAGGTCATCGCGCCGGAGCGCAGGGAGAGATTGTTGCGCACAAACTGCTGCAGGGTTACAGCAACCAGGCGGCAGAAAAAATGCAGCTGTCGTTTCCCCCGGGAGAGCCCGGCGGGGCTGGTGTCAATCCAGTGGATGAATTTCTCGACGAAGGTGGGGACCATGGCGGCGGGCGGTTCAGGCGAGAATCTCTTTCTTGCCTATTGCCTCTCCTTTGATTTTATCCAAAATTTCAGCAAGCACCGTCTTTACATTTTCCCGGATATCTCCGGCAACGATGATGTAGAGCAGGTCGTCTCCGGGATGAAAGGTCCCGGATTTTGCCTCGACGAGAATCTCCCAGATGCCGGGTTTGGCAAGATATTCCTGACGGAAGGCCTCTACCATTTCCTGGTCGGGGGTGACTTCAAGAGTTTTCACCGGTGTGTGGTCGCCACGCGACCAGTTGCGTACGACCCCGTTGTGGATGAGAATCATGCCGACGTTGTCAGCGAAATCAGGGCGTTTTTTCAGTTCTGCAAGTTCTTTGTTAATATCCATGAGTGAGCTCTGTGTTGTCAACAGATTCAACCGTTGCCGGATGCTATGGTGATTCTGATGACTTTTGGGCACCTTGAATAATTCGTCTTTCGCCCATCTTCTTCGTTACAGTCAAAAATTTATCCTCCGACAAAGCGAGGAACGAGACGTCGAGATATCGGGTATATATCTGCGGTAAATTTCTTCCTGTGCCTCGAATATGAACGAAATACAAAATTATTCAAGGTCTCCTTTTATTTTGGTTTCGCTGCAGTTTCTAGTCGCGTCGACTATTGCGGCAGGTGTTTCCCCGTCCTTTTTAACACGGGGTACCCGGCAGGTCCTTTCTCCAGGTCTTTGTGCTTTGCTTTAAGCTTCTTCATCTGCTTGTCATAGAGATGCCAGCGGCTGGTGGAATGACCGCTGCTGCTGTCGGGGAGAAGAAGCTGCTGACCGATGTGGATCCCACCCTCGCTGTCCAGACGGTTTGTCCTTTTGAGCTCCTTGAGCGTGACCCCATATTGTTCTGCTATCTTTCCGGCAGACTGGCCTTTTCTTACCTTGTGATAGCGAACCTTTTTCTGCTTGTGAAAGTAGAGAATGTCGGGGAAGTGAACAAGTCTTTCCTGTAGTCCCGGGGTGTCCGGCAGGTGGAAGGTGTAATTCTCGGTGATCCATTTATCACCATTGTACGCGGCGGGGCGCAGGGCGGGATTGTATTCTTTGACCTGCTTTTCAGAAAGAGTGAAATAGCGCTTGAGGTCATCAAGGCAGAGATAGCCCTTGAGTTTGAAATTGAGGGTGGGGACAGGTTGTTCTCGTTTCAGTGTTTTCTCCAGTTTTTTCCCGGCTTCTATTGCCGCGACAAATTCGGAGTAAAAATTGCGGGAGGCAAACTGGAAGGCAGTGGTACTGTGTCGGCGGAAGACTTCGGAATAGGAGCGGAACTCCCCGGCGGCACGAAGTGTTCCCGGCAGGCCATAATTGTAGGAAGTGACGGCGAGCGGCCAGTGCTGGAGGTTTTTATAACTGCGGGCGAGATATTCGGCGGCGGCGTAGCTGGCAGTGATCGGATCAAGGCGCTCATCAACGGCGTCGTCGATGATCAGGTAGCGGGTTCCGGTGGTTTGGGTAAACTGCCAGATGCCGCTTGCACCGACTTTCGAGTAGGCACCGTTGTGATAAGAAGATTCCACCATCGGCAGATAGGCGAGATCTTCCGGCAGATTGTGTTCGTGAAATATTTTCTTAATGCGGTCCATATATTTTCCAGAACGGATTATACCGAGGCGAAAACGCTGCTGTTGACCGCCCTGCAGTCGAACCTGCTCTGCGGCGCGTTTCATCTGCCCACGGGGATTCTTTCCAGGGAAAAGGGCAGCAATGCGTTTCTCTTCTCTGGTTATCGGTTTCTGACTGGATAGTTTTTTAAGAAGGGCTACATATTTTTCCTTTGCCTGTCCCTCGCGATAAATGTTTATTTTGCGGGCATCGGGCAAACCGGCCTGAATAAGGGTGACAACTTTGTAGACGCGCGACGGGTTGGCAGCGTCATGAACCACGACCTCATTGTTCTGGCGTTTGAGGTAGATGTCTTCCCAAAAACAGACATTGCCAAGAATAGCTTTATAAACGGGAAAAACAGGAATGAGGCTGTCAGAAGGGACTTCACCCTCTGATTCCCTGGCAAAACTGGTGCCATGGGCGATGAACAGGAGAAGAGCGCATGCCAGAGCGGCAAAACGCCCGAAATTTTTCTGCGAGGCGGTCAAAAACATCATTCATCCGGGCAGTTCTCTGCCCCTCATATTATTGGAAAGGAAATATGTATACACCAATACTGGCGACACTGGGTTATATCCTGTCGCCTGATGGCAAACAGGTACTGATGATACACCGAAACAAGCGGAAAGACGATCAGCATCTCGGTAAATATAACGGGCTTGGAGGAAAGATGGAGCCCGGAGAAGATATATTCACCTGTTTGATGAGAGAAATCAAGGAAGAAGCTCAAATTACATGTGAAGAGTGCGAACTGCGGGGAACCATTAACTGGACTGGTTTCGGGCCTGATGGGGAGGACTGGTTCGGCTTCATTTATCTTATCCGGAGTTTTACGGGAACGCCTTCGCGTGGTAACGAAGAGGGCGACCTTTCATGGGTGGATGTGGATAAAATCATGGGGTTGCCCATGTGGGAGGGAGACCGTTACTTTCTGCCCCTTGTTTTTGATGATGATCCCAGAGTTTTCCATGGATATATGCCCTATGACAATGCCCGGCCGCTGTCGTGGAGTTATGAACGGCGCTGAAATGCGCGAGGTTGCACTGTTAACCATCCCGGCGCATCGGCAGGTTGAGGAAAATCTTACGTAAAACGGGGTTTGCTCTTGCAGTCGATACACTGCATGGTATATTCCCATGAATCGTATGTTGTGAATCTTTTTACGCCTGTTTTGGTGCTCCGTTCGGGAGTACTGCGAGGGGTATAATTCCTGCTTTTCACCGCAGGATTTTCGGATTTTCAGACTATTAAATTTTACGCTGGGCACCCTGAAAAGCTTGCGGGGAGGGGGCTGGCAATTTTTTACTGGAGAGGTTCTGCAATGAGTGAAAATGAAATGGACAAAGACGAAGAACTTCAGCGTCTTGAGCAGTTTGTAGAAAAACTTTTGAACAATTTTTCTGCATTGAAAGAAGAACGTAATAATCTGATACAGACACTGAAGAATCGTGATGCCACCATCGTGGAAAAAAATGACGCTATTGCAGATCGCGATGCCACTATCGCTGACCGTGAAAGTGTTATTGCTGACCGTGAAGGGACCATTGGCGAACGTGAGGGAACTATCCAGGAAAGAGAAGCCCGTATCAGTGAACTCGAAGGTGTGCTCGACGATAAAAACAACGAGCGTGAAGAGATCAGTGGCAAGGTGAAAAGCATTGTTGATCAGATTGAATCCTGGGAGCTCTCTCTCGGCGAAGGCAATGAAAGTTACTCCTCCGAGAATTATAATGATGGGAAAAAAGAATAACAATGATGGGAAAAAAGACGGCAATGACAGTGGTTCTCAGGAGAGGTCCTGAGTTTCCGGCGAAATCCGGGGGATTCCTTCTGGCATATGATGGAATCCCTGCTGGCAGGAATTTTCTTATGCTATGTAATGGTCGCCTGCGGGCGACTTTCGCCACTTGAAATCGGATTGTTCTCATGGCCGAAGATGAGCGACTGGTCGAAATAAGAATGATGGGGCTGGACTTTAGTTTCTACACCGATGCGTCGGATGTGGAACTGGAGGAGACCATTGCCCTTGTGCAGGATCTGGTTGGGGTCGAACCTGATGAGAATGTCGGGACGATCCCGATGGGGAAAATTGCAATCCTTGCCTGTCTCAATATCGCTTCACGACATGTCCGGCTGCAACGGGAATTTGATCAATATCGTGAGGATTTTGAGAGGCGCCTGAGTAACCTGAGCAATGATATTCGGGCTTTGATTACCGAGCATTGATCTCCTCGGGTGCATTGTTCCACAAGATTTTTTTTCACAGTATTCCAAAGAAATGGCGGAATTTTAATGTTTTCGCATAGACGGTTTTCTGCTATAATGAATTATAAAAAACAGTGAAACGGAGATGAAAAATCTCCGTTTCAACACATAAGGGTCCCCTGAATAGTCTTGTATCTTGTTCATATTTCAGGCACAGGAGAAAATTTATCGCAGGCATATTAGTCCCTTAGAAATTATTTCCGTGTTTTTTTAAAGAATTTCGTAAAGGTACTTGCACCGGCTATTCAAGTTATCCACACTATATCTAGTTACCCTGCGCTGTTGGTGATCTTCAGTGTATTTGTTGAGCCAACTCTCTAAAAAAGGGAGCCTTCTCTGATCAAAGATGAAAATGGCAAATGCCGTTTTTCAAAAAAGATTTATGGGGCACCCACCTGAAATTCAGGTTTAACTTTTCTGTTGACACGGCAGTGTGGGGTTTTTCTTACTGTTTCTGGAACATTTTTCGGGAAGATTGCAGCGGCTGCCAACAGCACTCGCTTTTTTGAGGATGTAATGACGGCGTGGCTTGCAGTTGCGTCGATTTAATATAATGCAGACCGGTCTCACGGGCGGATAAATTAAAACAGACGAGAAGCGGTGGAAAAGCCGCTTCCTGATTCACCCTGCATTCTGGAGAATGCGTGGCGGGGTGATGCCCGGTGTGGAGAGGCAGCATTCAGCCACGCCGGGCAGATATAGGGGTTTCTGGAATAACTTTTTTGAAGATCGCGCATGCCTGCCATATCCTGAGAGCACGATTACTCTTCTGAACGGTTCGAAACGATGACTTCCAGGCCGACCTCTGGAGTGCAGGCAGAATGGTGTCTGATCAGAGTCTGCTGCAATTGGCCGCAGAGTTTTTTCCCTGCATGGCCTGGCAGTTTTTCAGTTGAGGGTGGCGAATTTTACAATTTTGTTGTGCTGATTCAGGAAATCTCTTTCTCTCCTGCGGGCGTGAACAGGCGACAGCAGTTGCTCCCCCCTCCCTCCTTCTGTTTTTCTTTTCTCTTCTCATACTCACCCTGAGTCCGGCTATCTACAGGGGGTATCACAATGGGATTTTTCCTCCAGCTTTTGCTGGCGATTATCTTCCTCGGTGCAGGTGGTGCCGCAGGATATTTCATTCAACGCAAGATTACGCTGACCAACGAAGCAAATAATCGTAATCAGGGCCGGCAGATCATTGAAAATGCCCTCGTTGAGGCAGAGCAGTTAAAGAAAGAGGCCCTCCTGCAGAGCAAGGAGAAAGCTTATCAGGTAAAACAGGCACTTGACGCGGAAATCAAGGCTGACCGGAATGAACTGAAAGAGGAGCGGGCGCAGTTTCAGCTGAAGCGCGATAGTCTTAAGCGGGAGTGGGACAGTTACGATCGTAAACTCAGTGAGTTGCAAAAGGCTGAAAAGGACCTCGTGCTCTCGCAGGAAGAGTCCCAACGCAAGCATCAGCAGGCCGATGAGCTTGTCGCTCAGCGGACCCGTGAGCTTTCGTCCCTTGCCGGAATTACTGCGGAAGAAGCGAAGAGCACCTTGATTTCATCTCTTGAGAGCGAGGCGCGCATGGAAGCTGCCAAGAGCCTTGTTCGCATTGAAAATGAAATGAAGATGGAAGCTGACCGCAGGGCGAAGAAGATTCTTGCCCTTGCTATTTGCCGCTATGCAGGAGATTATGTTGCCGACCGCACAGTGTCGATTGTGCCCTTGCCCAATGATGAGATGAAGGGGCGGATTATCGGTCGTGAAGGGCGGAATATCCGTGCCATTGAAGCCGCAACCGGTATTGATATTATTATTGATGATACTCCGGAGGCCGTGGTTCTTTCCGGCTTCAATCCGGTCCGGCGTGAGGTTGCACGGCTTGCCCTGGAACAACTTATCAGTGACGGACGTATTCACCCGGGTAGAATTGAGGAAGTGGTTGAAAAAGTCTCCCGTGATCTTGAAATCTCCATGCGCGAGGAAGGGGAACAGGCGACCTTTGATGTAGGTGCACATGGCGTGCATGTGGAAATTATAAAACTGATCGGGAGACTCAAATATCGGACCAGTTATGGTCAGAATATTCTCCAGCACAGTCTTGAAGTTGCCTTCCTTTGCGGAATTATGGCGGCTGAACTTGGTATTGATGTGAAGATGGCCAAGCGTGCCGGATTGCTGCATGATATCGGCAAGGCGGTGGACCACGAAGTGGAGGGTTCTCATGCCATTATCGGGAGAGACATCGCCAGAAAATATGGCGAGCCGGAAGAGGTTGTCTATGCCATTGGTGCCCACCATGAAGACCTTCCGCCGAAGAGCGTGCTTGATGTTCTTGTGCAGGCTGCAGATGCACTTTCAGGGGCACGGCCCGGTGCCCGGAAAGAGATGCTGCAGAGTTATGTCAAGCGTCTGGAAGACCTTGAAGCGATTGCCAACGGTTTTGAAGGAGTGGAAAAATCCTACGCCATTCAAGCCGGTCGTGATCTGCGCATTATCGTTGATTCCAACAAAATAAAAGAGGAGGAGGCCGCACTGCTCAGCCGAGATATTGCCCACTCCATCCAGAAAAAATTGACCTATCCCGGTCAAATTCGTGTAACCGTTATTCGTGAAACCAGGGCCGTTGAGTACGCGAAGTAACTTCTGTCCTGAGAAGGAAATTTTAGAAATCGCTGAGAGGAATACGCTAATGTTGAGCATTGAAGAGCAGCTCGAATTTCTGGGGCGCGGTGTAGTGGATTTTCACTCCCGTGAAGAGCTTGAAAAGAAGCTGAAGAAATCACAAGAGACGGGTAAACCGCTGGTGGTGAAGGTCGGATTTGATCCCACCGCGCCGGATCTCCACCTCGGGCACACCGTGGTGATGCAGAAAATGAAGTATTTTCAGGATCTCGGACACGAGGTACATTTCCTCATCGGGGACTTTACCGGTATGATCGGTGACCCTACCGGTAAATCACAAACCCGCAAGCCGCTGACGGCAGAGCAGGTTGCTGTTAATGCTGAGACCTATAAAAAGCAGGTTTTTAAAATTCTGGACCCGGAAAAGACGAAGGTCTCCTTCAATTCGAAGTGGCTTGGAGCGCTTAACTTTGCGGATATAATTCGTCTTGGTTCAGAACTTACTGTTGCGCGCATGCTCGAACGCGATGATTTTAAAAAGCGTTACGAAAACAATCTGCCTATCTCGATCCACGAATTCTTCTATCCCCTCGCCCAGGGATATGATTCCGTTGCAATGCATGCTGATGTTGAGCTTGGCGGTACCGATCAACTCTTCAATCTCCTTATGGGGCGGGATCTGCAGCGTAACCGCGGGATGGAACCTCAGGTCGTAATGACCGTGCCTCTGCTCGAAGGGCTCGACGGGGTGAACAAGATGAGTAAATCCCTCGGGAACTATATCGGGATTGATGAGCCTGCCGATGATATCTATGGAAAGTTGCTGTCCGTTTCTGATGAACTGATGTTCCGTTACTTCTATCTGCTCAGTGATTTGAGTACGGCAGAGATTGATGCACTGCAGAAGAGAATGGAGAGAGGTGAAATTCATCCCAAAGTGGTGAAGCAGCAACTGGCCCGTGAACTGGTGACCCGTTTCCACAGTAAAGAGGCAGCCATCCAGGCAGAGAAAAATTTTGAGACGATTTTTCAGAAAGGGGGAACCCCGGATGAGGTCCCTGAGTATGAAATGAAGGGTGGGGAGGCTGTTGCTCTGCCGAACCTGCTTGTTGATGCAGGGCTGGTGAAGTCTACCTCAGAGGCTCGGCGGATGATCAAACAGGATGCCGTTTCTATCGATGGAGAAAAGGTCAGTGATGAAAAGGTACTCCTTGGACCGCAGGGGGAATATCTGTTGAAAGTGGGCAAGCGCCGCTTCTGCAAGGTGCACTTCACCTGAGACGTTTCAAGCAGATCGGGGGTCCTTCAAGGGCCCCGGGGAAGAGAGTTAAGAAAAAACGGCTCTGCAGTCATATTGACTGCAGAGCCGTTTTTTATACATGATTTCCCGGAACAGAGAGCTGTGAGGACAAATTTTCAGGTGTCGTGTTTAGCTTTTCGGCAGTCAGGACAAATACCGAAAAATTCAACGCGGTGTCCCTGCACTTCATAGTCAGTGCTGGCCGCTGCCATTGCTTCGATCTCTTTTTGTACCGGAACATCAATATCATTAACTCTGCCGCATTCAGTACAGCGGATGTGATAGTGCGGTTCTACGGTGGCATCAAAGCGCTTCTGTGTGCCGCCAACATCAATTTTCAAGATAACGCCGTTGTCTGCCATGATGTCCAGGTTTCTGTAAACAGTCCCGAGGCCAATACGCGGCAGGCGGACGCGGACCATGTCAAACACTTCATTGGCTGAAGGATGATTGTTGACCCTGGTAAGCTCCTCAAGAATTACCTGACGTTGTGGGGTGACTCTAAAGTTGTTCATGCGCTCCAGCGTTAAAACAGAAGATTGTGTAAATTCATCCATGATAATCATAACTCGTTTTTGGGAACATCGAATAACCAGTCTTTCGCCCATCTTCTTTGTTACAGTCAAAAAATTATCCTCGGAGGTAAGTGCTGGACTCCGATATCAAAGTTATGTCTGCGGTAAATTTCTCCTGTTCCGAATATGAACGAAATACAAGCTGTTTCAAGATATCCTTTTATCTGATAAAAAATCTCAAGTGAGCATCATTCCCATATAATAACGTAATTTCAACGAAAATCAAGGTAAGGTGGGAAGAGGAGTGACAATACATTGAAAGAAAAAGATGAAATGGGGACGAAAAGAGTTTTAGCGTTTGTCGTATTTTTTCTTTTTTTGTGTTGGATGTACGTTGGGATTGAAATAACCAAAGCCCAGTTCAGGAAAACGTGCTTTGAGTTTGTCAAGCCATGGAGTAATTCCTTCAGAGAGAGAATGTGGTTTACCCCAGACCGTCTCGAAATACCATTCCGGGTCAATATTGAGATTACGCAACTGAATGAAGTCCGGGGGGTGGCTCGCGACCAGATTCGAGAGCGCAATGAACTCTTCGTCAGAATCGGTGAAGCCGGGGATGACAAAATAATTGAAAGAGACAAAACGCCCTGCATCTTTCATCATGTCGATAGAGCGTTTCACATCATCAAAACAATAACTCTTCGGTCGATAGTAGGCATTGTAGCAACTTTCCTGTGCAGAGTTAAGACTGATACGCAGGGAATCAAGGCCGACAGCCGCCAGTTCTTTCACCTTTTCGGGCAGGCTGGCATTGGAGTTGAGATTAATGGTCCCAAGGTCGGTTGCTTCCCGCATCTGAATGATGCTTTCGCGGAGAACTGCACTCTGCATAAGAGGTTCTCCCTCGCAGCCCTGACCGTAACTGACTACGGGATTTGGTGCCTTCTTCAGATGAGGAATGGCAATTTCGCACAACTCCCTGACAGTAGGAACAAAGGTAATCCGTTCCTGAGCGGAGCATATTCCGGATTCCTGCAGGGAAATGCAGCCGAGACAACGGGCGTTGCATACCGGAGATGTAGGCAGGGGCGCCTCCCACCTCTCCAGAAAATAGTTTCGTGCGGCAGGACAGCCGTAAGTGAGACAGCACTTGCCGAGATGCTGGATGAGGCGGTTGTCGCGGTGGGCCTTCAATTTTAGAGCTGTCCGTCGTTCGACATCTTCTCTGTTGTACTGACTGAAGTCCTGGCGCACGTCTTTGTCGCTGCGGAAGGCAGGGACCCAGAACTGATCGTCCTTCCAGCCAACTGCAGTATAAGCAAACAGGGGCAACCGGGGGGCGTCCTTTTGTGTTTGATAGCTGCTGGTAAGAATGGAGGTATGTGCAGGTGCGATGAAGGCGGCGACAGCATTAATAGACTTGTTTTCTTCATCCCATGGGTGCTCCGTAAGAAGCACCGGTTCGCGGGAACCAAAGTCCCAGCCGACGGGTAGTCGACCGGGCATGGTGAAAAGTTCACTGCCCTCGGGAAGCGGAATGAGATCATTGAGCTCCGGTGGCAGAAAATGACTGCCACTCATTCCGGTCATGCCGAGCTCTGGAAAATCGTTGATGTTCCCTGCGGCATCTGTGAAGACCAGTGAGGGAAGTGATTCAGGATGTTTCATGCAGTTGGATGTTTTATTCCTGGCGAAGAACGCGGAAGATGGAGTCCACCGCGCGATAGACATCAAGGTCATCGCCAAAAATGTCCTGAATGGCGGGATGATTTACAAGATCTTCAATAAGGTACTGAGTGAAGTAGAGACTCACAATGTTGGGATCCTGAACAAGGGTTCGCAGAGGAGCAACCTTCATTTGAAGATCAAAATCTTCCATATATGGCAACTTGCCGAGCTGTGCAGCAATATCTACCTGCAACACACCAACATTGTCTGTCTCTATGATTCCCTGGTCAACAAGGCGCTGGATGAGCAGCACACTAAACTCCTGATCATGTTCTTTAGCCCGATGAAACATTTTCTTCCGTTCACGTTCACGTTTACGATCAATAGTTCGGATGGTTTTGTCGGTAGTTCGATTCGGACTGATGCTTACTTTTGCCATTGTACACTCCTGAAATTGACGGCAATTGCCGTTTTCTGCATGCTGTTTACCCCTGTCTATAATCGGAAACGGCAAATATAACCACAGCAAATTTGTAACAACCAGCAGGGAGCGAGAGGGATTTCTGTGCTGTGAGAAAAGGATTAATTCTGACTAAATTTGGATTTAACTGATATTAAAAGTGCTCAAATTAGAACAGAGCTTCCTATGCAAAAGAGTTGTGAAAAAAAATGTTGAATTTGTCTTTTGTATGTCTATATTACAAAAAATTGAACCTGTTGGATTTCGCAGTACGATATTTTACCCGATGATGAAATATCGGTTTTTCACAGGCTATCGAATATCGCAGTTCTTAATCAGGAGAAAAAAGATTATGTTTAGCATGAAATCTGCTTTGCCCGCACTGTTGTGCATCTCGGCGTTGACTTTGGCAGGTTGCTCCGGCAAAAAAGTTGCTCCGGTTGAACCTCAGGCTGTCGATGAAAATGTCGGTGCTGTAGAATCTCTCGATTCTACTCCTGTGGCTCTCGGTATCGGCGAAGGCCGGACCACGGAAGGCATGTTGCCCGTCTACTTTGCGTTTGACTCTGATGGAATCCCGGCTGATCAAGTTTCCCGTATGGAAGTGAACGCCGATTTCATGAAGAAAAATAGCACCGTTCCAGTGCGTATTGAAGGAAACTGTGACCCCCGCGGAACCAAAGAATACAATATGGCCCTTGGTGAACGGCGTGCTCTTACCGCCAAAAACCATTTGCAGGATCTCGGTATTGGTGCCGAACGTCTGAGTACCGTAAGTTACGGGAAAGAACGGCTGCTTTTCCCTGGCTACGACGAAATGGCCTGGGCTCAGGATCGTCGTGACGACTTCGTTGTTATTGGTGATGCTGTCGCAGGAGAAAGTGTACAGTGAGAATGCACAAAATTCTTGTTGCTGCTCTTATTGTTGTAACCGTTGTTTGTTTTAGTGGATCGGCTTTTGCTGCCGTTGCTTCTAAAATTGGTGTAATTGACGTGCAGAAGATTCTGCGCAACAGCAAGGCTGGCAACAAAGCAACGAAATCTCTTGATGCCAGGATGGTCGCTTATCAGAACAAGTTTAAGGGAGAAGGCGAAAAGCTGAGAGCATTTCAGGCTGAGATTAAAAAGAAAAGTTCTGCCTGGAGTGAAGAGATGAAAACGACCAGGCTGCATGATTTTCAAAAAGCTGCAGTTATTTTTCAGCAGAAGACTAAAGATGCTGAGTTTGAAATGAAGCAGGCTCGTGATAAAGAACTTGCTCCTCTGTTCAAGACTCTGCAGGGAGTTGTTGATTCCTATGGCCAGCAGAATGGTTTCGCTGTCATCATCGAAAAGATGCCCGGGATTCCCTTTGTCAATCCTGCCAATGATATTACTGATGAGATAACCAAAGCTTTTAACAAGGTTTCAAACTGATTGCTGAAACCGTAGTTTCGCAGTAGATTATGAACGGCGCAGAAGCTTGACTTCTGCGCCGTTTTCTTATTTATGGGCGGAGTGCAGGCGTCCATTTTTCTCAGGAGTAGATATGGCAGTGCGAAGCATGACCGGTTTCGGCCGGGGGGAAAGAGAAGAAGGTGGGCGGGTCTTTAGTGTAGAGATTCGTTGTGTGAACAACCGCTACCTCGATGTGAAGCTGAAACTTCCCCGTGGAGTTCAGGCCTTTGAAGAACGAATACGTAAATTGGTCGGTGCTGTTCATCAACGGGGCAGGGTAGACCTGCAGCTCACTATAAACGGCGGCGGGGCCCGGAACCAGCGGGTATTGTTGAATGAGGAGCTTGCTTCGAGTTATTGCGAGGCGATAATGCGTCTGTCTGAACGTTTCGGGCTTGGTCTGGAATTGACACCCCAGCAGCTTGCTTCTTTTCCGGATGTAATGGTTCGCGAAGAGGAGCCGGAAGATATTGAAGCATTATGGATACCCGTGGAAAAGGCTCTCCGGGAGGCGCTGGAAAATTGCGATGCCATGCGGCAACAGGAGGGGGGAGCGCTTGCCACTGACCTGTCCCTGCGGCTTGACCATTTTGCCGATGTGGTAAGCATTATTGAAAAACGGATTCCGGAACTTGTCCTCCAGCGGCAGAGTGCCCTTCAGGAGCGGCTTGCCAAACTGCTTGATTCTGTTGTCCTTGACCAGGATCGTCTTGCCCAGGAGGTAGCCATTCTTGCAGACAAAACAGATGTTACGGAAGAAATTGTCCGTCTGCACAGTCATATGGAGCAGTTCTCTTCCTTTCTTAAAGAAGATGGTGCCATTGGGCGTAAACTTGATTTCCTTATTCAGGAGTTTCTGCGTGAGGTGAATACAACTGTCTCTAAGATTAGCGATGCCGGTATTGCTCAGCACACCGTCGAGCTGAAGAGCGAGCTGGAGAAAATGCGTGAGCAGGTGCAGAACATCGAATAGGAGAGAGGGATGCAGCTGTTAAATGTGGGACACGGCAATACCGTTACCATGGAAAGAATTGTCGCTGTTATTAACACCGGCTCTTCTCCGGCGCGCAAACTGAAAGAGATTGCGAAAAATGAAAATCGTCTGCTTGATGTCACCGAAGGGCGGCGTACCCGCTCCATCCTCGTGCTTGATTCCGGGCATGTTGTTCTCTCTTCAGTTCAGACTGAAACCATCGGGCAACGGATGCAGGTCCTGCAGCAGGGGCTGCAGTTACAATCACTGAATGATGAGATGACGAAACAGGAAGAAATATGAAAGGACGACTTTTCGTGATCTCAGCACCCTCGGGGGCCGGGAAGACTACGCTTCTCAAGCGGGTTATGGCGGAATTGCCAGGACTCGCTTTTTCCGTTTCTCACACGACACGCCAGCCACGATTTGGAGAAAAGGACGGCATTGACTATCATTTTGTCAGTCATGACGGTTTCCGCCGGATGATTGATGCCGGGGAGTTCCTTGAATTCGCGGAAGTGCATGCCAACCTTTACGGCACCAACCGCCAGTCGGTGGTGGCTCAGGCGGAGGGCGGCAGCGATGTCATCCTTGATATTGATGTGCAGGGGGCGGAGATAATCCGCAATGAGCGGATTATCTCCGCTGCCCACATTTTTATTGCCCCGCCCGGTCTAAAAGAGCTGGAGCGCCGTCTGCGCGGGCGCGGCACTGAGAACGATTCTACCATTACCCTGCGTATGAAAAATGCGGAACAGGAGATGGCCGCCGCCTCGGAGTATCAATATCTTATGGTCAACGACGACCTTGATTCGGCGGTGGATACTCTGAAATCGATAATTATTGCTGAGCGTGCAGCGGGCCACCGTCATCCGGATGGCCGTGAAATTGAGCTGGGCCTGCATCTGTAAAAAAAACTGGAGAAAACATGGCTGGAAATAAAAGTGGAGGCAGGGAGGACAATCGTCGCTGGCCGCAGGGGGAAAAATCGTCCCGCGGTGAGGGGGAAAAACGACGCGTGGAGAAGTTGATTCGCCTGAGCGATGATCTGCTCTGGGGTGTGCATCCTGTCTATGAGAGTCTCGTCGAGGAGCCGGGGCGTATCAGTGAGATTATTCTGCAGAAAGAGCGGCATGGCGAGAAGATCGATGCAATCATCCAACTTGCGAAAGAGGCAAAGATAAAACTCCTCTTTGTTGAGTCTCTGCGTATCACGGGGGAGGGGGCAGAGCAGATTCGCCATCAGGGGGTGGTCGCCCGTACCACCGAAGCCGGCTTTATCGAGTTTGCGGATTTTGTCGGGCGGCTCAAGGCACGCATTGAGGCAAAAGAGCCTTGCCGTATCGTTGCCCTTGATACTCTGCAGGACCCGCACAATGTAGGAGCTATTATCCGCTCGGCGCTGGCGTCGGGTGCCGCCGGGGTCCTTGTTACTCGTGAAAGAAGTGCCCCGCTGGGCGGTACTGCGGCCAAAGCCTCTGCCGGGGCCATGTCTCATATCGATATCTGCCAGGTCACCAATCTTGTCAATACTCTTAAAAAATTGAAGGAGATTGGCTTTTGGATTTTCGGTGCCGTAAAGGATGATTCGGCGGTAAACCTTTACCGCAGTGATCTTACTCCGCCAGCCTGTTTTGTGATTGGGGCGGAGGAAAAAGGGGTTCGCCCGCTGGTGCAGAAGGAGTGTGATGTGCTGCTCTCTATTCCTATGAAGGGTGAGATTGATTCCCTTAACGCATCGGTGGCAGCAGGCGTGATTTTGTTTGAAGCTCTGCGGCAGAACCTGGCAGTGTAATGGGGAAAAGCCCCTTTGTTGCATTGTTGCTTGCCATCTTTATCAGTCTTCTCGGGATCGGCATCATCATCCCTGTTCTGCCAGTTTTTGCTGCCAGCCTTGGTGCCGGCGGTTTTGACCTCGGTCTCATCATGGCCGCTTTTTCCGTCTCGCGCGGACTGTTGCAGCCCTTTGTCGGCAACTGGTCGGATCGCTGGGGACGGAAAGGGTTTCTGATCACCGGGCTGGGGATTTATGGCCTTGTCGGTCTTCTTACGCCGCTGGCTGGCAGCGTAACAATGCTGATTTTCATCCGCTTTCTGCACGGTATCGGCTCTGCCATGATCGGTCCCGTGGTTATGGCGTACATGAGCAGCTTCGCCCCCAGCGGCCAGGAGGGGCGTTACCAGAGCTATCTCAACGCCGCAGTTTTTTGCGGAATTGGCTGTGGACCAATGATTGGTGGTGTCCTCTCGGATAACTGGGGTATGCCTTCGGTTTTTTATGGTATGGCGCTGATGAGTTTTATCGCCATGCTGCTGGTGATGTTTACCCTGCCGGGGAAGGCGGGCAGAGAAGGTAATGAGGATCGGCGTCTTTTTGCCACCCTCCGCATTATGCGGCGGGATACCCGCACCCTCGGTATTCTCCTTGCCCGATTCTCCACGATGCTGGTACCCGTACCGTTGATGGCTTTTCTCCCGCTTTACATGGCGAGCTGGGGCGGTGAAAGTTACAGCGGTTTCGCTGTAGGGATGGTTATCGCCTGCCGGACACTGGTTAATGCCGGGCTGCAGGTTCCCTTTGGCAGACTGGCTGACCGCTGGAATCGAGAACGCATGCTTTTACTCGGGTCGCTCGCGCTTGTGGTACTGTTCTTCTGCATCCCATTTTGTCGCACCTTTCATACACTGATGCTGGTCTATTTGCTGATTGGTACTGCCGAGGCTCTGATATGGGCGGTACTCGGGGCCCTTGCCTCAGTGGAAGCGAAGAATCACTATGGACACGGCACGATGATGGGCATTTACGCTTTATCTATGAGTTGTGGCGTCTTCTGCGGGGCAGTGCTCTCAGGCAGCAGTATGGACTGGATGGGAATTGATGCCGCCTACCGGGTGGTCGGAGGCTCCGTGCTGGTGCTGATTTGCCTTGCCCTCTGGATGATGGGGTGGAAGAGGGTGGAGGAGGCAGCCGCTGATTGAATGGCAGGCAGGAAAGATGAAAAGAAAACAGGCGACGGGGAATTTCCCTGTCGCCTGTTTTCTTTTCCTGCAGTTGTGAAAGAGGCTTACTTCTTCTTTTGCTGCAGTTTTGCCTGCAGCAGAGCTCCGAGACTGCCCATGCTCTTCTCGGTCTTCTGCTCTTTGTTCTTCGCAGAAAAGGCCCGGAATTCGTTTGTTTCTTTCTCCGCCTCACTCTCTTCAGAGACGTAGTCAGTGGGGGCGAGGGAGAGACGATGGTTTTCAAGGTCGATACTTTCCACCCTGACCTCAACATCCTGCCCTTCTTCCAGCACTTCGCGGGGATGGTTGATGCGGCGTCCTCCGCCGAGACGGGAAATATGTATCAGCCCGTCAATTCCGGGGGCGATGGTGACAAAGGCTCCGAACTGTGCCAGTCGCGCCACTTTCCCGGTGACTGTGGTGCCTTCGGGAAATTGCAGGGGTATATCATCCCACGGATCTTTCTGTGTTGCTTTGTAACTCAGGGAGATCCGCTCCTTATCCCAATCGAGAGACTTGACTACAACCTCAACCTGCTGACCGACGGAAAAGTAATCCTCTACCTTGTCTACCCGGCTCCAGCCAATTTCAGAAACGGGAATCAAGCCGTCCACTCCGCCGAGATCGACAAAGGCACCGAAGTCGCGGATGGAGCTGATTTCACCCTTCACAACCTGCCCTTCCTCAAGGGTTTCCTTCAGTTTCTCTTTCTTCTCCTCACGCTCCTGTTCTTGAATTGCCCGCGCTGAAACAACAATATTGCGGCCGTTCTCTTCAAAGAGGGTGATGAGGAAGGTCATGTGTTTTTCCATGTACTCTGCCGCCGCATCTTCCACCCGGCGCAGGCCCATCTGTGAGAATGGACAGAAGGCACGTACATTACCGCCGAGGGTGATCTCGAAACCACCTTTAATCTCAGCCTTAACAAACCCTTCCACGGGAACCATCGCCCGGAACGCCTCTTCCAGGTGCGCCGCAGAGGCACCGGAGCCGATGCTGCGAGTGAAGAACTGCTCGCCACCTTTGCTCTGCAGAAAATACACCTCGACCTTGTCGCCCATTTCAACCATCGGGTTGCCTGTCGCGTCAGCGAATTCGGAGGTGTTCATTACGCCTTCGCTCTTGCCGCCCACATCAACAAAGGTGTTCTCCCCGCGAATACCGACAACGGTCGCCGTTATCTTCTGACCGGGGGTGAGTTTTTTGACTGTCTTCTTCTCTTCAGAGGCGAAGAGGGCTTCAAAGCTGTCGCTGGATTCCGTCATGATTCTCTGCATCAAAGTTGAGGCTTAATCTTTTCGTCCTCATCAAGAGGGCGCTCTTCGAGGGCGTGGACGGGGACAATGGAATCGAAGATGCAATCTCCAATTTTGACCCGCTGGATAGTCCGCGTATCCGTATTATACAGGACAAAGCCTGCGTCATCGTGTTCCCCGAGCATGGAGCCGGGATTAATTACTACTGTATTCCCAATCTTTTCTACTTTATATCGATGAGTGTGTCCGCAGCACACTACATCATAAATACCGCTTTCGGCAAGCTTTTGCGCCTCTTCAGGGTAGTGAACCAGGGCGATAGAGACGCCATCTTCCACAAAACTGCCATATACCCCATGATGGGTTATCTCCGGGAACTGTTTGAAGCAGCGGGGAATAATAATATGGGTGTCACCGAGATTATTACCATAAATGAGGTGAACCGGGCCGAGAAAGTTGGCCAGTCGGTGGAGCATGAAGGCTGAGATCAAGTCGCCGCAGTGTACCATTACGTCAGCGTTGGCCTCGTTGGCATAACCGACTGCAGCATTGAGCCGGGTTATCTGGTCGTGGGTGTCTGAGATGATGGCGAGAAGCGGCATTACTGTTCGATGATCTCCGTGCCTTTCGGCGGGGTGAAGGTAAAAAGTTTGTTTAACTCTGAGGTGGATATGCCACTGAGAGCGTTCACCTTGATGCCACTGAGATTCATGGTCGTGACGGTGCCGAAATGGTCACGGATGGCGAGACGGCGGATGAGGTCTTTGTCGTCAACCCAGATGTGAATATCCAGTGCCTGCTGCGCTCTTTTCGGGGTAAGTTTGAGAACTGTCATGTTTTTGACTGCTTCGCTGTACTCCTCGTCTGGTTTAGTGATGGTGAAGTCGTCGGTGAGCCGGCCGCGTCCGGAGAAGAAGGAACTGGTGAGATCGGCTGATATGCTGTCAGCGGGCGAAACAATCATCTGCTGCAGTTTCTTGAAATACATGGAAAGAGTGATGCCGTTGGAGACAATAATCTGCTCATCTGGCTCGGTGTATTCCCAGCGCATTTTATGCACACTGCCTTTGCGCAGGAAAGCGGAGTGGCCCGCTCCACGCTGAGGACGACCTGTCATATCGCCGCTGGTGATCTGATGAAAGTCGAAGGCGAGACTGTGCATCCCGTCGTAGGTCTGCTGGATCCGTTCTGCAATGACAGAGGGTGCAACGATTGTGTTGCCGGTTGTTTCTGCTTTTTCAGCGGCAGACACAGGCGTGACTGCAGGAATGAGCAGACTGAGGAACAGAAGAGTTATGAGAAGTGTTTTATTCATGGAATTTCCGAAGTGTCGTGGGCAGGATTAAAATATAAGAGTATCTTAAAAAATCTTGTATTTTGTTCATATTCGAGGAACAGGATGAAATTTACCGCAGGCATAACTTTGATATTGCGAGGATAAATTTTTGACTGTAACGAAGAAGATGGACGAAAAACTGGTTATTCAATGTTCCCAGAAATAAATATATACCAGACTTGCGGGAGCCTCACAAGAGAGGGGCTGTTCTCTTGTGCCTGCTGCAGGAGGCAGGCCTGCGGAGTTGACAGTGGAACCCCCCGGCATTACCTTTGCATTCGCGGGGGGAGGGAGAACCTGGCAGCCTCCGGCATTGCCGCATTGAGAAAAGGTTAACCTGCATTTCGTCGATCTGAAACAGATATGACAAACACGAAATGCGGAAAAAATATAACAATGGAGAAATGAGATGCCTCTCTACGAGTATGAATGTAAAAAATGTAATAAAGTGTTTGAAGTTCAGCGGAAAATTAGCGACGGACCTCTTAAGGAGTGTCCCGTATGTCACTCTCCGGTGAAGAAAATCATGTCGCTCAACAGTTTTAGGCTGAAGGGTGGCGGCTGGTATGCAGACGGTTATGCCAGCACCGATTCCAGTTCATCCGGTTCCTCTTCGACTGGCGGCAGCTCTGCTTCGGGAAGTTGAGAAAAGCCGGGATTCACCGGGGGCCGACGATAGCCATCGCGTCCCCGTAAGAAAAAAATCGATATCCCATTTTTACCGCCTCCCCATAACTTTCCAGTAACATCTCCCTGCCGTTGTTTTTTTCGTTCTCTTTATCTCTGTCGCAGAAAGCTGAGACAAGAAACATCAGCGACGAATCGGGAAGGTGAAAATTGGTGATGAGATTATCCACTACCCGGAATTTAAAGCCGGGATAAATATAGAGATCACACCACGCCTCTACTGCCTGCAGTTCCCCTCTTTTATTCTGACGTGCGCCGAACTCCAGCGAGCGTACTGTCGTTGTTCCCACGGCCCACACCTTTCCACCTGCGGCTTTAGTCCGGCGCACTGCTTCGACCGTCTCTTCGGGGATGTTAAGGTATTCACTGTGGATCTGGTGCTCGCGGATGTCCTCTACACGTACCGGTGCAAAGGTCCCGTAGCCCACATGCAGGGTGACGGTGGCCATCTCTACGCCCTTTTCGCGAATCTTCTCCAGCAGGTCTGGCGTGAAATGAAGTCCGGCTGTCGGGGCTGCAACCGCCCCGGGAGTGCGGGCATACACTGTCTGGTAGCGGGTACGATCTTCTTCTGTAGCGCCTTCTTTTCGACCTATATAGGGTGGCAGTGGCACTTCGCCGCAGGCTTCCAGCTCTGCAGCCAGTTTCTCCGGTGATTCACAGTGCAGTTCGAGTATCGTTCTGCCGTTCTCAAGCAGTTCCAGGACTGTACATTGCAGTGATTCGCTTACTTCGATGCGGCTTCCCGGCTTTGGTCGTTTCGATGCCTTGAGGAGTGCAGGCGCGGTGAAACTTTTCCCCTCCACCCGGCGCAGGGGATACTCCAGCAGAAAGACCTCTACACTGCCGCCAGTCTCTTTGCGGCCATGCAGGCGGGCGGGAAAGACCCTTGTATTGTTGACCACCAGCAGGTCCCCCGGTGCGAAGAAGTTGATGACATCTGTAAACTGCAGGTGCTCCCGCTTTCCGCTTTCAGGATGGAGAACCAGGAGACGGCTGGCATCGCGGCGGTCGGCCGGATGCTGGGCAATACTGTCTTCGGGAAGATGATAGTGATATGCGTGAAGACTGAAATTCTCGGAAATATGGATGGGCATGGTGAAATGGACAGGAAAATGTTGTAAGTTGCGCGCGCGAACTCGACGGCAAGATGTACCACAGATTCATCAGCACTCCAAGGATTGAAGTATATGTCTGTAAAAACAATCTGTCGTAAAATGAGTGCGACTGGTTTGGAAAAGAGGAATATGAAACAGTTCTGCAGGAGCAAATCGTGATTCTTCTTCTCGTTGCCACCGAGCGGGAAATGGCTCCTCTGCTTGCTCTTCCCGAGTTTCGCGCTCTGCAGCGTGACTGCTTCGGTCGGATTGAGCTGCTGGTTACCGGCGTAGGACCGGTGGCTGCGGCAATTCGTCTCACCCGCTGGCTTGCTGGCAGAGAGGTGGCGCCCGGAGCGCTCAGCGTCGTGCAGTTCGGTGTTGGCGGTGGCTGGGTGGAGGAGGGTGCAGAACTGCTGGATCTCTGCATTGCTGAACGGGAGGTTTTTGGCGACCTTGGCGTGGCTGTGGGGGAGCAGATGGAATATTTCGATGAAGGGATGATCGGCTGTCAGCAGTATCTGCTTGATGTCGCGTTGAGACAACAGCTGCAACGCTCTGTTGCGGGGGCTGCGGGAACGAAGTCCGGGACCTTTGTCACTGTGCAGGCGGTAAGTGGCACGAGTGCGCGGGGGAACTTTCTCCACCGTCGCTGGCAGGGGCTGTGCGAAAATATGGAGGGGGCTGCGGCCGCTGCTGTCTGCGAGGAATTTGCACTGCCCTTTGCTGAAATTCGCTCAATCTCCAATTATGTGGAAGAACGCGATCCCTCCCGCTGGCAACTTGATGCGGCCTGCGAAACTGTCGCCGCCGCTCTTCCTGCCGTTGTTCACTCTCTATTGACCATTGAATCCTGACCTTTCTGGAGCAGCCATGAAACCGCTTTCTCTCGGCTTTTCGCCTTGTCCTAATGATACCTTTATCTTCCATGCGCTGGTTCACGGCCTTGTCGATTGTCCGGTGGTTCTGGCCGAGCCGCAACTTGCCGATGTGGAGCTGCTCAACCAGCAGGCTCTCGCGGGAAAACTTGACATTACCAAGCTGAGTTTCAATGCCTTCGGGCATGTAATGGAGGAGTATTGTGTCCTCAGTGCCGGTGCTGCCCTCGGACGTGGGTGTGGCCCGCTGCTCATCACTTCAGGGGGACACTCCGGGGGGATCGCTGCCCTGGCCGGGAAGAAGATTGCCATTCCGGGAAGATATACTACTGCGGCGCTGCTCCTGCAGATGTTTCTCTCTGACGATGCCGCCGGTTGTGAACTGGTAGAACTGCGCTTTGACCAGATCATGGATGCCGTCAAGCGTGGAGAAGTGGCTGCCGGAGTCATCATCCATGAATCCCGTTTCACCTATGCCCGGCAGGGCTTCGTCTGCCTGCAGGATCTCGGTGAATGGTGGGAACGTCTCACCGGTGCGGCCATCCCGCTGGGCTGTATTGCTGCAAAACGTACTCTTGGCGGGGAGACCATCGCTGCCCTTGAACGGGCTATCGCTGCCAGCGTGCGGTACGCCTTTGCTCACCCCGGTGAGAGCCTGCCGTGGATTCGCCAGTACAGCCAGGAGCTGGCCCCGGAGGTGGTGCAGAGTCATATTGATCTCTATGTGAACAGCTGGTCGGCCGACCTCGGTACGGAAGGCATGGCGGCCATTGAAACCTTCCTTGAAAGGGGCCGGGCCGTCGGAGCTCTGCCCCCCTCTTTTCAACCTGTCGATTATCATTGAATCTTCTCAAAGCAGCGATTCTTATCGGCGGTCGCAGTCGTCGCATGGGGCGGCCGAAACATCTGCTTACCGTCGATGAACGGACTTTACGGGCGACCTGGCTGGAGCATACTGTCGAAATTGTGCATCCCCTTGTGGCGGAAACGGTACTCCTCGGTCAGGGTGAGGTTCCGTCTTGCTGTGCGACCCTTCGCCGGATTTCCGACATTGAGGGGATCAGTGGTCCTCTGGCCGGAATCCTTGCTGCCATGCGCAGTGAGCCGGAGACTGACTGGCTGGTTCTCGCCTGTGACATGCCAGCTATCAGTACTGAGGCTGTGCGGTGGGTGCTTGAGCAGGGTACAGTGGAAAACCGGGGGGTTGTGCCACGGCTCTCTGCCAGAAACTGGTACGAACCTCTCTTTGCCCTCTATAATTATCGCTCGCTGGAACTTTTTGAAGCATTGTATGCGGCGGAGGGTGGCCGTATTGGTCGTGTCGCCCGCCATCCTGAAATCGCTAACCCCATTGTGCCTCGGGAGCTGCGTGTTGCCTGGCGCAATGTCAACACCCCGGAAGAACTGCAACTTTTCTATTCGGAGCGCCGGGAAGTGCATTTTTAAATCTTTTTTCCTGCTCTTTCCTCTTTTTCCTCACGGCAGTAAAGGGAATCCTCTCATAACATACAGACCAACGTATTCTTTTCAGGGCGTTTTTAAGAAATTGTGAGTGCTTTTACTGTAAAGTAGGTTACACTGCACAATCATACAAAAAGGAAGGTTTTTTTAAAACCATCCTTCAGATGGCGCAACTGTAGTTAAGCCCGCGGCATTCCCTTAACAGGAGGCGGATTGTCGGTTATGTGCCGCGCCGACACACCATAGGAGATTCCGACTTTATCAAGACTACTTCAAACAGGAGGTACGGTATGGCAGGAACTGGACAAGGCAACCCGGCAGTGGTAGGTCTCGCAGGCTTCGGTATGACAACGCTGCTTCTTCAGCTTCACAACCTCGGTCTTTGTGGCACGGGGGTGGTGTTCTGCACGGCGCTGGCGCTTGGGGGGATGGCGCAGCTTATTGCAGGTTTCCAAGAGTTTAAATGTGGAAACAACTTTGGCTACTCCGCATTTGTTGTCTATGGTGGTTTTTGGATTTCCCTCGCACTGATCTGGATGCTTTTTGATCTGCAGACTATTGGCGGGGAAAACAGTATCTTTACGCATCTTAAAGTCAGCGGGACTGACCTCGGCTGGTTCCTCTTTGGCTTTACTCTCTATACCCTGATTATGCTCGTCGCTTCAATGCGGGTGCATTTCGCCATGTTTTTCACCTTTTTTACTCTTACTCTCGGTTTTATCGGGCTTGATCTCGTCTTCCTCGCCGGAATGAAGAGCATTCTTACCATCACTGCGATTGATCTTATCGCCTGTGCGCTGGGGGCCTGGTATATGATGGCCGCCATCATCCTGCAGACTCTGGCTGGGAAGCCTGTTTTGCCGGTTGGCAGCCCGTTGATCAGTAAAAGCGTCTGATGTTGACTGAAGGGTACCCTGAGAGATTCCTGGCAGGGTTGCTTTCCTGACCTTGCCGAAAGGGGGGAATGGTGTCACAATGAAAGCTGTCGTTCCGAGGAACGACAGCTTTTTTTATTCAACCTGTAATCCCCTCCGGAAAATTCCATGAAAGCTTTTTCCACCGTTCCTTATGACGAGCAGTGTCGCGAAGAGTTTAAAAGATTTTTTGCTGGCGTGCAGCACAATTTCGGAAGTGTTTCGGTTGATTGCCCATACGAACTGCCGAAGGTTGCCACCTTCTATCAGGGGTCGGTGCAGCCGCCGGGACCGAGAGAGATGGAACTGTTTCTCTCATCAGGGTTTCGGCGCAATGGCAACTGGCTCTATTCCATGCACTGCGCTGACTGCACCGCCTGTATCTCCATCCGTCAGCACGCCCCTTCATTTGTTCCCGACCGTAATCAGAAAAGGGTTCTGAAGAAAAACAGTGATGTGACCATGGAGTTAAAGTATCTCACCTCCGATTCGGAGAATCTTTTCCTCTGTGAAAAGTTTCTTCGCACCCGTTTTCCAAAGGATGGTAATGCCGCCCTTAAATACTTCCGGGATTTTTTTCTCAACAGTATCACGATGAGTTACATGGTGGAATACAGAGTGGGGGGAAAACTGATGGGTACTGGCATTATCGATGCCGGTAATAACTGGATGAGCGCCGTGTATTTCTATTTCGATCCCGATTTCCACCACCGTTCTCCCGGCACCCTCAATATTCTTAAACTGCTGGAGATCTGCCGCGAAGAGAATATTGAATATCTCTATCTCGGGTATCAGATTGATGAGGTCCGTGCCATGAGCTACAAAAAGCATTTCAAACCCTGTCAGCTGCTTATCAAAGACCATTGGAAAACTCTATTTTGAGGGTCCCTTGAGAAGCGCGGCAGATGGAGTGGCCGCGAGTGTCTCAAAGATACCCTGCCCGGGGAGGGTACAACGGCAGGTCCGGGCGACTCTGTTGGCGTTTTCTCTTCTCGGCTTTTTCGCAAAAACCTTCCGCGCTCTCTTCTGTTTTCGAACAGTGTAGCAGCAGTTCCACGCCAGCGATATCATCAGAGATGAATCCTGTATCAAGGAGGAAGGCTGCATGTCTGGTCGCAAATTCAGGTGAAAACTGCAGCTCAAGACTCTCCGGTTGTCTTTGCCTGCTTCAGATAATCTTCGCGGGCGTCCTGGAAGCGAACATCTTTTTCAATCAATTCACGGAAGCTGAGAAAATCTTTTTCAGAGATACGAATCAGGCCGTTCAGCGCATATTCCATGAGATGGGCTGGCGGGTTGATGCCTTTTGCCGAGAAGTGCAGCAGATACCTGTGATTCTTAATACTCATGTAAAATGTTTCGCGACCGATCACCTTGCTTTTCTGAATCTCGTTGAGGAAAAAGGTGTGACGCTGGAAGGCGCGTGCGCACTCAATCATGTCATGGTGGAGGATGAAGGGGGGATTGACGCGGAAGATATATCGCAACGGGTTAAACATGAAGGCCGCAGCGAAAAGTGTGCCGAACATGAGGGCGATATATTCATCGCTGAAGGAGAAGGGAGCCCTGTTTATCATCCAATACCACGCCATGACGATGATTCCGCCAATGAGCACAAACTGGAAGCAGTCTCGCACCATGGATGAAGCTGTCGTCATGAAACGAATATCCCCAGAGCTGTTGAAGAGGCGCTTGAGAAACTCTTTCTGTATCCGCGCTTTGATGATGTTCGGTGTGGTACGCGCGAGTTGATCCATAGATTCCATGAAGGCTCTGTCGAGTTTCTCTGTGTGCAACCAGGAGATGATATCGTCGATGGTGGCGAAGAGTTCTCCCGCTTCAGGGAGACCGCTGAGATCAAGCCGTGCGGGCTTTTTATTCTCCAGAGTGTAGATCAACAGTTCATTGAAGAGGCGGTGGCGTTTGCGTTTACCGGGACAGCTTGTGGAGACTTTGATAATTTCGTCATAGCTGAAGTACCTGTTGCCGAAGAGAGAAGGGCAGATGATGCGATCTGTTGTCAGGATGCAGCGTGGTCCGGGAGTGATGGCAAGGCGAAGACAGTGCACAAAAGAGAGCAGGGCGATGATGATCACTCCCAGTCCAATGGCCCCCGTCGGCCAGATGAACCAATGGCTGGTGTTGTTGGGCAGCTCAAGGGTCCAGTTGGCTACTTCCGCCGTGCCCCGGGTGAAGAGAAGGGTGAAGGTCATCAGCAGGATGGCGCAGGCGAGAAGAAAAAATCTTCCGCCTGCGCTGGTGCGGAACTCCCGAGGCTGGCTGCCGAGAATTGATTGCACTGCCTCAAGACGGATTTGTTCCGGGTTTTTATCGGGGATCTTGAAGAATACGTTTTTTTGGATATTTGCCTCTCGGCGCATGGCAATTTTCTGTCGTACCGCTGCCGCTCTGGCGGCCGGGTCGAGTGTGGACGCTGCTGTGGCGCTGCTGTCTGTTTCGGGGGGGGATGTCAGCCCCGTTATTGTCTGCATTTCCATTGCTTCAAAATCCTGTACTGTTATGGGTCCCTTGAAACCGCTTGTATTTTGTTCTTATTCGAGGCACAGAAGGGAATTTTCCTCAGGCATAATAATACCTTAGAAATTATTTCCGTGTTTTTTGAAAAGAATTTCGTGAAGGTACTTCCGGCTTGTCGTTCATCATCGGTGTTCTTGATAGCGGAGTCCAGCGCTTACCTCGACGTCTCGTTCCTCGCTTTGTCGGAGGATAACTTTTTGACTGTAACGAAGAAGAGGGGCGATTATTCAAGGTCCCCTTATTTCTTTTTTTCGTCTTCCAGCTGCTTCTCTTTCAATCCGTGCCACCACTCCAGGCGTTTGGCGATTTCCCGCTCAAAGCCGAATTTGGACGGAATATAATACTCTTTTTCCTCCATGGAGTCGGGAAAATATTTTTGATAGCTATAGTTGTTTTCATAGGCATGCGAGTAGCGATATCCCTGGCCGTATCCCAGTTCCGCCATGGTTTTGGTCGGGGCGTTACGGATGTGCATCGGCGTTTTCAGATGGCCGCTGCTGTCAGCATCCTTTTTTGCCGCAAACCATGCGGTTTCGACGGCATTGCTTTTCGGCGCGGTGGCGAGATAGATCACCAGCTGGGTGAGGGCTGTGGTCGCTTCGGGCATGCCGAGAAAGTGGATTGCTTCCTTTGCGGCAATTGCCTGAACCAGTGCGTTGGGGTCGGCCAGACCTATATCCTCTGAGGCAATTCGTACCAGCCGGCGGACGATGTAAAGGGGGTCTTCACCCGATTCGATCATGCGTGCCACCCAGTAGAGAGCTGCCTGTGGGTCGCTGCCGCGGATTGATTTCTGGAAGGCGGAGATGATGTTATAGTGCTGCTCACCTTTTTTGTCGTAAAAAAGGGAGCGTTGCGTGACGAGTGACATTGCCTGTCTGGCATCAATGGTCTCGCCAATCTCGGCGTTGCCAGCCACCATTTCGAGGTCATTGAGTCCACGACGGGCATCTCCCCCGGCCCTTTCGGCGAGGATTTGCAGTGCCTCGTCAGTGAAAGAGAGACGCTTGCCAAGAAGGGGAATGGCTCGGCGGTAGATGGTGAGGAGTTGCTCTTCGCTGAGGGAATCGAGTACGAACAGGTGGCAGCGGGAGAGCAGAGCAGGAATTACTTCGAAGGAGGGATTTTCGGTAGTGGCACCGATGAGTACCACTGCCCCGGATTCTACCCAGGGAAGAAAAGCGTCCTGCTGTGATTTATTGAAGCGGTGGATTTCATCAACAAACACCAGAGTGGACTGCTTCTCAAAACGGCGTCGTTGTTCGGCTTCCTGCATCAGTGCCTTGACGGTGGCGATCTTGCTGAAAACGGCAGAGAAAGAGCTGAAACGATGGCGGGTTGACTTCTCAATCAAACGGGCGATGGTGGTCTTGCCGCTTCCTGGAGGTCCCCAGAGAATAAATGAGGTGTAAATGTCTGTTTCAATCATCCTGCGCAGCGCGGAGCCTTCTCCGAGGATCTTCTCGTGTCCGGAGATATCAGCAATAACCTGCGGACGGATTTTTTCGGCGAGGGGAGCCTCGGTGGAGTTGTCCTGCTCAAAAAGGGAGGTCTGCATGTGTTGTTCCGGGGGGTTGATTGTCGGGGACGGTCTTTTGCCGCCGATTTTACCTTAAAGATGGTGGTCTGACAACTTCCTCCGGTGCCGCCCGCCAGGTCCTGTGGTAACAAAATGTCAGAGCAGAATGGCAGCTGCGCTGGCAACGAGGGTCATGATGAAAAGGAACCATTTCAGGGAGCGTTGACTGGCACGGATTGCCATTTTCACGCCAAGCAGCGCGCCGACGGAAGAGCCGACACCGAGAATCAGTCCGGGGATCCAGCGGACCTGATCCTGCACAATGAAGATGAGCAGTGCCACGGCAGTAAAGAAGAGGACGGCGAGGGCCTTGAGAGCGTTGCTGCGCACCAGATCATAGCGCAGAGAACCTGCAAAGACGGCAATAAGCGGGAAGCCGACCCCCGCCTGAATGAAGCCGCCGTAGAAGCCGGTGAGCAGGAGGAGCCAGCGGGAGGAGGGCACATCTGCCACTTTTCTCGTCACTGTGCCGGGAGGGGGAGCAATGACATCAGGACGGACAAGGGTGATCCCGGCAACAAGGAGCATTGCCCCAAGAAGAAAATATTTGAGCAGAGTCTGCGGAGCGAAGGCTGCAGCACCCCCTCCGGCTGCAGCGCCGAGGAAGAGGGGCAGGAGCATTGCCTTGAAATCGTGCAGGGGCAGACAGCCTCTACGGCGAAAGCCTTCGGCACCGGCAAAACTCTGCATGAGGACACCGATACGGTTGGTAGCGTTGGCGATATCCGGCGGCATGCCGAACACCATGAGCAAAGGCACCGTGAGGTTAGAGCCGCCACCGGCGAGGGTGTTGATGACACCGGCAACAAGACCAAGAACAAGTAGAGAGATTATCTGGATGAAACCATGTGTATTGAAGATTATGTCCATGAAGAGTGAGCTGGCAGGGGTCTGGAATTATTGAAGATAATGCTGCCCTCAGCATGTCCTGCTGACATGTTGAGGGCAGCTTGGAGAACCTTTTATTTCGTTCGTCTGCGACGTTCCCTTGAGATTAAAGCTCAATAACGAGTCCAGACTCCATCAGGGCAATTCGTTCCCCCATTACCCCCTGGAGAATATGGCATGCCCGGTCGCTTGTACAGTGTCCGGTCCATACCCGGCCGCTTGTCTCAGCAAGCAGGTATTCGCCAATACGCGTAATCTCCCCTTCGCTCTCATCAGATGCCTCGTCGCCCTCTGTGGAGGTCAGGTGAAAGCCACCGATTACTGCCTTGATCGGCAGGTCGGGGAAGTGGTGCCGGGTGGTCTCTATCATATTACAGACACCGCTGTGGGCACATCCGGTGAAGATGACGAGTCCGTCTCCCTCATGAATGACAAGAATGAGCTCGTGCTGAAAGTTGTCCGGGGAGGTTGTGCCGTCCGTGTGTCGGAGAAACTGGGAACGGTTGCCTCGCGGCGTGGGCCAGGTTGCGTTTTCAAGAGTGGCAGGAAGAATAAATATATGCGGTAAAATCTCGGTGAGCTGGTCTGCTTCGTTGAATTTTTTTACGAGGGCGGAGATGTCTGCACGGAGGTCAATTACCCTTGCCGGTTTTGTCCCTTTTTTGCTGCAGCAGATTCCGTCAGGAAGGGGTGCGCGCCAGCCCTGCACGGAGCGGTTGCTCTGGAGGAGGGCGTTGAGCCCGTTGCCATGATCATAATGGCTGTGGGAGAGAATAAAGGCATCGACTTTGCTCAGGTCTATTCCGAGTGTTTCAGCGTTGCGGGCAAAGGCGTCGTCGGCGCCGGCGTCAAAGAGCAGATGGTAATTTCCAACTGAAATGTGCAGGGAAAGCCCCCACTCAGAAAGGAGGGCCGGGGATGATGTGCGGTTGTCAACAAGTACAGTTATCTTCATGATGTTTAAGGAAAATCGAATATAAAAAATAGAGATAATGGTTTGCAGTATCTTTGAAAGATGGTACTCTCCTTTTTTCTTAAAGTCCATTATTCTCTTTGCCCACATTCCATGCCGTACCGCAGTCATGTGGTGCAGGAATTACTGCTCTGAAATTCTCTGTAGAGCAGGCGGCCCGAAGACGATTCTTACAAACAATACAGGAACCAGACTGGTTCGTGGCAGCAGAAAGGAGTCCCAATGAGCAGTGATTCCGGCTTTGCCGTACGCGGAAAAGAAGAGGGGTATTTCTATCCTTCAGAGGAGTTTAAGGCCCAGGCCAACCTCACCGATGAGACGATATTTGAACGTTTCAAATATGAGAACTTTCCAGACTATTACGCTGAATTTTCCGAGCTTTTAAGCTGGTATAAACCATATTCGAAGGTTTTTGACGGCAGTGACGCTCCCTGTTGGAGATGGTATGTCGATGGTAAACTCAATGCCTGCTACAACTGCGTTGATCGTCACCTGGCCGAGCTGAAAAACAAGACTGCCATCCACTTTGTGCCTGAGCTGGAGGGGGACCGAACCCAGCATATTACCTATCAGGAGTTGTGGGTGCGGGTGAATGAGCTGGCTGCTCTGTTGCGTGATACTGCCGGGCTGAAAAAGGGAGACCGGGTAACTTTACACATGCCTATGTGTGCTGAACTGCCCATCACCATGCTGGCTTGTGCCCGACTCGGTGTGATTCATAACGTGGTCTTCGGTGGTTTTTCTTCCAGTGCCTGTGCTGACCGTGTCGTTGATTCGGGTTCCCGTGTGCTGATTACTATTGATGCCTACTACCGGGGGGGCCGTCTCCTGCCGCACAAAAAGGTAGATGATGAGGCCTGTGAACTGGCTGAAGAGAATGGCCAGAAAGTGACTCATGTCCTGGTCTGGCAGCGTTATCCTGGAACGCTTTCTGCGGGGGCAACCCTCACGGAGGGGCGGGATATTGTTCTCAACGAAGAACTGAAAAAATACCAAGGCGCACGGGTGGAACCGGAGGAGATGGATTCCAACGATGCCCTGTTTCTGATGTACACCAGTGGTACTACCGGGAAGCCGAAGGGTGCCGTGCATGGCACTGGCGGGTATCTCTCCTATGTAACGGCGATGACGAAATATATCCTTGATCTGCACACTGAGGATGTCTATTGGTGCACGGCTGATATCGGATGGATTACCGGGCACAGTTTCACTGTTTACGGTCCGCTGGCACTCGGTGGATCTTCGGTGATCTACGAAGGTGTGCCGACGTATCCCGACGCAGGCCGCAGCTGGCGCATTGCTCAGGATCTTGATGTCAATATTTTTCACACTGCACCCACTGCTATTCGGGCATTGCGCAAGATCGGCCCGGATGAACCGCAGAAATATGATTTTCATTTCAAACACATGACGACGGTTGGCGAGCCGATTGAGCCGGAGGTGTGGCGCTGGTATGAGTCCGTAGTCGGCAGGGGAAAGGCGGTGATCTGCGATACCTATTGGCAGACTGAGACCGGTGGATTCCTCTGTTCCACGGTGCCGGCACTGCAGCCAATGAAACCGGGCAGCGCAGGGCCGGGTGTGCCGGGGATTCACCCTGGGATCTTCGATGAGGATGGCAAGCTGCTGGAACCGGGCTGCGGAAAGGCCGGGAATGTCTGTATCCGCAATCCCTGGCCGGGCTGTATGCAGGCCGTGTGGGGTAATCGTGAGCGGTTTGTTAATGATTACTACGGCAGGTACAGCAAAATCGGCAGCAAAGACTGGCGTGACTGGCTCTATCTTACCGGTGATGCCGGCATGATGAGTAAGGATGGGTATGTCCGTATTCTCGGCAGGATAGATGATGTTATCAACGTATCTGGTCATCGTCTTGGTACCAAGGAAATCGAGTCAGCGGCACTTACAGTGGAGGGCGTTGCCGAGGCGGCTGTGGTTGCTGTCGACAATGAAATCAAAGGGAAAGAGCCGGAGATTTATGTCTCGCTGAAACCGGGATTTAACCCTTCAGAGGAGTTTGTGCAAAAAATTGCCGATGCCATTACCCGTGAAATCGGTAAGATTGCCAAGTGTCGGAACGTCTGGATTGTTCCAGATATGCCGAAAACCCGTTCTGGTAAGATTATGCGCCGGGTATTGGCTGCTATCTCCGCCAGGGCGGATGTGGGCAATGTTATGACCCTTGCCAATCCGGAGATCGTCGAAACTATTCAGAATATTGTCAAATAGACGAAATCCGACAGAGTGATGAAAGAAAAAGTTGTGGAAGGCGGGGGCTGAAAAACCCCCGCCTTTTTTATTGTCGGGCTGTTGGCAGATGTTTTACTGCGCTTAATTTGCAGAGGTTCGGCATATTTTGCAGGTAATGACTCTTGTAAACCGGGTATATTGCAGCAAGGCAGAAAAAATAACATTCACCTCGTCCCCCTGTTCTTTTTTTTATAAATTTCTATGGTGCTGAAAACACGGAAAACTGCTCTGTAGAGGGGGCGCCTTCTCTTTCGCCGGGAATTTTGAAAATCAGGGTGAACGTCACCTGTTTTTCTTTTTCGGCAACAGCAGGAATAATCATGCTTTGTGAATTGCGCATAAAAAATCTGGCGCTGATTGAGGCGTTGGAGTTGAATTTTGAACAGCCCCGCAGTGGGGCGGGTTCCCTTGTGGTAATGACTGGCGAGACTGGTGCGGGCAAATCTGTTCTGCTCAGGGCTATTCATCTTCTTTCTGGACGCCGTGCCTCGGTGGAGTGGATTCGCAGCGGTGAATCAAACTGTGAGGTTGAGGCTCTGTTTGAGGTTGATTCGAATCATTGGCGTTTGCTCGAACGGTTGGAAGAGGGTGGTTTTGGCGGAGATACCAGGCTTGTTATTCGGCGGGTGCTGAGTGCAAACGGACGCAGTCGTTTCTATGTCAATGGTTCGCTGGCCACGGCAAAACTGGTCGGCGAACTGGCGGTGGAACTGCTCAACGTTGCCAGTCAGCATGATCAGCAGTGCCTGTTGCAGACCGCGGTTCACCTCGACCTGCTTGATACCATAGGTGATCTTCAGAGCTCGAAAAAGGCCTATGCTGAGTGCTATCGTCGGTGGCAGGGAAAGAAGGCGGAGATGGTCGGTCTTCTAAAGGAGGAACAGGAAAAAGAGCAGCGGCTTGATTTCCTCCGCTTTCAGCTTGGTGAGATTCACGATGCCGGCCTGCAGTCGCAGGAAGACGAGGCGCTGGCGGTGGAAAAGAAGCGGTTGAAGAACGGTCAGTCTCTGATGGCGTTGTGCAGGGAGAGCCATTATCTGCTCTCTGGTGCCCTGACAGATGGGTTGTCGCAGCTGCGTCAAAATGTTATTCAGATCTCGGCGCTGGATGAAACCGCTGATAAACTTGCTGAAGAAATAAGTGAGTATACCTTTAAGGCGGAAGATCTGGTTCACGAGCTGCGAAATTACCAGGGAAGTCTGGAGAGCAACCCGGTTCGGCTGGAATACATCCATGAGCGGCTTGATCTTCTTTCACAACTCAAACGCAAGTATGGCGAGACCATTGAAAAGATTCTTGAGTTTGCCGCCAGCGGTGAGGAAGAACTGCAGCATTTGGAGAATATGGAGCGGGAGATGAGTGCCCTCGTAGAGGAGGTAGCCGCGCTGGAGGAGAAAGCTTTTGTCCTCGGCGGTGAACTCAGCAGCAAACGCCGGAAGACGGCGGCTGCCCTGGAGGGGGCAATGGTGGGTGAGCTGGCTTCGCTGTCGTTTAATCGACCGATATTTGAAGTCAACTTTGCGACTCCGGAGATGTCTCGGGAGGAGGCTCTTGTTGCGGCAGGCCCTGACGGCTGGGATACAGTGGAGTTTTTTTTCTCCGCCAATCCCGGAGAGGCAGCACGGCCGCTGGCGAAGATCGCCTCCGGCGGCGAACTCTCCCGTCTGCTGCTTGCCATGAAGTGTCTTCTGGCGAAGAAAGATATGGTGGAGACGGTGATTTTTGATGAGGTTGATACCGGGATCGGAGGAGAGGCTGCCGAGGCGGTGGCGCGCAAGATACAGGAGCTTGCAGGACACCATCAAGTCTTCTGTATTACTCATCTGCCGCAGATTGCAGCCCGGGGCGGCCTGCATCTTGAAGTGGCGAAGTCGGTGCAGGGGGAGCGCACCCGCACCGATGTGAGGGTGCTTGGCGAAGAGGAGCGTGTTGTGGAGCTGGTGCGAATGCTGGCCGGAGATTCAGCCACTGAGCAGACGGAGGCCTGGGCTCGGGATCTTCTTGAAAAAAAGTGAGCTTGAAACAGCTTGTTTTTTCGTTCATATTTGAGGAACAAAAAGAAATTTACCACAGCCACAGCAGTACCTTAGAAATTATTTCCGTGTTTTTTGAAAAGAATTTCGTGAGGATACTTATCCCGGCTGACCGTTCATCACCGGTGTGTTTGATATCGGAGTCTAACGCTTGCCTCGACGTCTCGTTCCTCGCTTTGTCGGAGGATAAATTTTTCACTGTATAAAGACGATGAGCGATTATTCAAAGTACCCAAAAGAAATGAAAGGAGCAGTTTACGTGATTGAAGCAGTATGTGACAAGGTGAAGGCGCTGGCACTCTATTCCGGTGGGCTGGACTCTATTCTTGCCACCCGGGTGGTGATGGCCCAGGGGGTGGATGTGGAGGCGGTACAGTTCGTAACCCCATTCTTTAATTATGATATTATAGCGGATATTCAAGCATATAAAGATTATGTATTAAAACAGTTTGGCATAACAGTTCATGTCGAGGATATCTCTGACCCGTATCTTGCCATGCTGCGGCATCCCGACCACGGATTCGGCAAAAACTTCAATCCATGTATCGACTGTAAAATCATGATGATAACCCGGGCAAAGGAACTGCTTGTCGAGCGTGGTGCCTCTTTCCTTATTTCTGGAGAAGTGCTGGGCCAGCGACCGATGTCACAGCGTCGCGATACTCTGAATATTATTGAGCGTGATGCGCAGGTTCATTCGCTTCTACTGCGGCCGCTTTCGGCACAGTTAATGCCGGAGACTGAGGCGGAATTGCAGGGCTGGGTGGATCGTTCGCAGCTCTATGGCATCAACGGTCGAGGGCGTTTTGACCAGATGGCTCTGGCGCGGGAAATGGGCATTACAGACTACCCCGCGCCGGCGGGAGGCTGTATCCTTGCCGATCCTATTCTCAGTCGGAGAATCAAGAAGTTATATAGCAGAGTGAGGACACTTGACAACGATTCCGTCAGTGTCGGCGATGTGCGTTCCCTGTTGATCGGGCGACAGGTCCATCTCCCCTCGGGCGGGTGGTTGATTCTCGGACGGGATGAAAAAGAGAACGACAGCCTTGAGTTTCTCGCCGGAACGCAGGATGTGCTGCTCGCCATGGAGGAGTGGCCAGGGCCATCAGCAATCCTGAAAAAAGCGGAAGAGTACAGCGACAACGAACAGCTTTTATCTGATATTGAGCTGTCCGCCTCTTTGATGGTGCGCTACGCGCGAAAAATCTCACCCGATGATTCCCGCCGTGGCCGGGCAGTCCTTGTTTTCGGGGGGGGAGGCCGCAACTCTGTTCCTGAATCTCTTGAAGCAGAGCCGTATCCGACCGAGGAGTTTCGTAAGTGGATACTGCAGTAGCTTTCTGAAGCTGTACCATTGAAGACCTGCAGAAATCATTTTTTTCAAATTGTTAAAAAGGAGAACTCCCATGGCAAGAGAACCGAAACCCGTTGTTTCCTTTGACGAGACAATGGAAAAACTTGATATTCGCATTGGAAGGATAATCGCGGTGGAACTGGAGACAAAAACGCCAAAACTGACGTATAAAATGACTCTTGATTTTGGAAAATTCGGTACCAGAACGAGTTATGGGCGTTTTACAAAACATCCTGTTGAAGAGGTGAAAGACAGGCTTGTTCTCGCTGTCCTGAACTTTGCGCCCAAAAAGATGGGGCTGGTTACATCAGAAGTTTTGGTTTTGGGTGTGCAATATCCAAAGGCTGACAGTGGCGAGGCGACTTTCGTCTCCCCTGCGGGAGATGCAAAGATTGGCAGTAAACTTTTTTGAAATGCTCAGATACCGCCCGTTATGTAACCACTGGTGGCAGCGCATGAGGAGGAGTGAGGTAAAAAAGCGACAAATGGAGACCTTGAAACAGCTTGTATGTCGTTCATCTTCGAGGCGCAGAAGGGAATTTACCGCAGGTATGTGCTTGATATTGGAGTCTGGCATTTACCTCGACGTCTCGTCCCTCGCTTTGTCGGAGGATAAATTTTTGACGGTAACGAAGAAGACGGGCAATTATTCAAGGTTCCAGAATTCTGCACAACACATCGGGTTCTCTGTGTCGGGCGGAGTATAGTCGTCCTGACTTGAAGAAAATTCTTTCAGCGACCCCTGCAAAACAGGTACAAAATGACTATTACCAGAACATACGAAAAGATGGGCCTGCTCTATCTTGGTCGTGAACTTGATATGGATGGTGCCCCCGCCGGCGAAGCCCCCTTTCTCTATAAAAATAAGAATCTTACCACCCACGGAATAATCATCGGCATGACCGGCTCCGGTAAGACTGGCCTCGGCATTAATTTGATTGAAGAGGTGAGCATGGACGGGGTTCCCTCCATTATCATCGACCCCAAGGGTGATATGGGCAACCTGATGCTCACCTTTCCTGAGTGTCGGGCGGAGGATTTTCAACCCTGGGTTGATCCGACTGAGGCAGCCCGCAGGGAACTCTCGGTGGAGGCCTTTGCCGAGCGCACTGCCACGCAGTGGCGTGAAGGACTTGCTGAGTGGGGAGAGGAACTGAGCCGTATAGGTGAACTGCGCAGGCGCACGGAGGTGGCTATATATACTCCGGGAAGCTCTGCGGGGCTGCCGGTGTCGATCCTTTCCAGCTTTGAGGCCCCTTCACAGGATGTGCTGGACGATCCCGACACCCTTCACAGCATGGTCAGCACTACTGTCACCAGTCTGCTGGCGCTCATTGGCGTTAAGGGCGACCCGTTGCAGAGCCGCGAGCATATTCTGCTCAGTTCTCTGCTCCTTCACCGCTGGCGGCGTGGCGAATCGCCGGACATGGAACGACTCATTGGAGATATCGTCAGCCCGCCGTTTGATAAGGTTGGTGTCTTTCCGCTGGAAAGTTTTTACCCGCAGTCCGAACGCATGAAGCTGGCTGTTGCGCTGAACAATATCCTCGCCAGCCCCGGGTTTGCCGCCTGGATGCAGGGCGAGCCGCTTGATATCCAACGTTTGCTCTACCGTAGCGATGGTCGGCCGCGTACCGTTATCTTCTCTATCTCTCATCTCACCGATGACGAACGGATGTTTTTTGTCACCATGCTGTTGAATGCTTTTATCGGCTGGATGCGTCGCCAGCAGGGTGCTTCATCTCTGAAGGCGCTGCTCTATATGGATGAGATCTTCGGCTATTTTCCGCCTATCGCCAACCCGCCGTCGAAAAAGCCGATGATGATGCTGCTCAAACAGGCACGTGCCTTCGGTGTGGGAGTGGTTCTGGCGACACAGAATCCGGTGGATCTTGACTATCGCGGCCTGTCTAATATCGGTTCGTGGTTTGTTGGTCGTTTGCAGACCCGGCAGGATCAGGACCGTGTGGTAGAGGGCATTGTCGGGGCCAGCGGTGGCAACGTGGAGACGGCTGAGGTACGGCGGATGCTGGCCAATATGAAGGGCCGGCAGTTTTTGCTTAACTCCGTTTACCTTGAAGGGCCGGTGCTCTTTGAAACACGCTGGGTGATGAGTTATCTGAAAGGACCGATGAGTAAAAATGATATCAGGCGGTTGATGGAAAATCGGCAGGTTGTGGAAGGTCTTCCGCAGAGTGAAATTCGCCCGTTAATGACTGCATCCCGTAATGTGGAGAGTTCGGGCATGGCGCCGGTTTTGGAGAGGGGGATGACGCAGCGCTATCATCTGGCCTCTCCTGTTGAGGCCCCGGGTTTTGAGCCGTGGCTTGGTTTCATTGCTTCGGTGCGCTATTATGACGCGCGTCGCAATATTGATATGGTGGAGTCATGGAATCGCCGTCTCTCTCTTGACAGAGAGTGGCTTCGGCCCGACTGGGATTTGCTGGAAGAGGTCTCGTCTCCGGATGACTGGGCGATGAGTGCGCCGGAGGGGGCGAAATACTATCCGCTGCCGGGGGCAGTGGGTGCGCTGTCGAGTCTGAGTTCACTGGAGAAGGAGTATGCCGACTGGCTGTATCAGGACCGGAGGCTGGGGCTGTTTCGGGTGAAGGATTTGCAGATGGAATCAACACCTGGAGAAACCGAGGCTGATTTTATGGTGCGGGTGGGGGCTTTTCTGCGCGACAGCAGGGAGCAGGCGATGGAAAAACTGCGCCAGCGGTACGAAGTGAAACAGAAACGGCTGGAGGAGCGGCTGGAGAAGGCTCTGGTAAAGGTTGAGAAGGAAAAACAGGATGTGCAGACAAAGACTGCTGACACTCTCATCTCCTTTGGTACTGCAGTTCTTGGCGCTTTCTTTGGCCGCAGAGCCTTCTCTGCCACCAATATTCGCCGGGCAGCCACCAGTGTGCGCGGAGTGGGGAGGGTGTCACGGGAGCGCGGTGACGTAAAGCGGGCTGAGGATGAGGCGGTCAGCCTGCGGGAGGATATTGACATGATGGCCGCCGAAATTGAGGAAAAGGTGACTGACCTCAGTGAAGAATATGCCGTCGAGAAGTATAAGACCGAGGTCTTTGCCATCAAGCCCCGTCGTGCGGATATCTTTGATCTGGAGGCAGTGTTGTTGTGGGAAGCAGAATGAAAATGAATTACAGAATATAATGGAGAATCAAGTATGAAATATATTGGAGCCCACGTTTCCGCCGCTGGCGGGGTGGCCAACGCCCCTGTCAATGCCGCCGCCATCGGCGCGACAGCTTTTGCGTTCTTTACGAAAAATCAGCGTCAATGGCAGGCAAAGCCTCTGACGGAGAAGGATATCGATGATTTTAAGGCGGCCTGTGAACAGTATGGATTTACTCCGGCACAGATTTTACCGCACGATTCCTATCTGATCAATCTGGGCCACCCGGAGGAGGAGGCGCTGGCGAAGTCTCGCGCTGCCTTTAACGATGAGATGCTGCGCTGTCATCAGCTTGGCCTGCATCTTCTTAACTTTCATCCTGGCAGCCACCTGAAAAAAATTGAAAAAGAGGTGTGTCTCGCCCGCATTGCCGAGTCTATCAATCTGGCCCATAAAGAGGTGCCGGAGGTGTGTGCGGTGATAGAGGATACTGCAGGACAGGGGACTAATCTCGGCTGGCGTCTGGAAGAGATTGCTGCCATTATTGACGGCGTAAAAGACAAGGAGAGGGTTGGTGTGTGTATTGATACCTGCCACTTCTTTGCCGCAGGCTATGACCTGAGCAGTGCAAAGGCCTGCACCAGGAGCTTTGCCGAGTTTGACCGCATCATTGGTTTTAAATATCTCAAAGGGATGCATCTCAATGATGCAAAGTCTACCCTCGACAGCCATGTGGATCGCCACGACAGTATTGGCAAGGGGAATATTGGTTCGGAATGTTTTCGCTGGCTGATGGCTGACAGCCGTTTTGACGGCATTCCACTGGTGCTTGAGACGGTGGAACCGAATATCTGGCCGCAGGAAATTGCCCAGCTTAAGAAATGGGCGGGGCAGCCTCTTCTTTCTACTCAATAATGAGATCGCGCAGCTCATTTCCGTCAGCTTTATCGGGCGGAAAGTGCTGCGCGAGCAGCAGTCCGATCTGTGTTACTGCCTTGCAGATCGCCTCACCGTTGTCTCCCTTCCCAACGGTCGCCGTCAGATTGTTGACAATCTTTTTCCACTCTTTTCTTCCCACCTTTGTATCAATTCCTTCATCGGCGAGGATCCACGTTCGCTGTTCCAGTACCGAGATGTAGAGTAAAACTCCATTCGCCGCTGTTGTGCGGTGCAGGGAGTGTTCAAAAAAAGCTGCCTGTGCGCCGAGTCTTACCTCTTCTGCCACCTCTTTTGGCAGCAGGAAGAGTCGCAGCAGCGGGAGGGCAATCCCGGAAGCGAAGAGATGATAGAACAGGGTGAGGAGTATTCCTTCACAGAGAAGGAAGAGATAGACGCCAGGAAAGAGATGTATGGTGTAGTAATGTGCCGGGATCATGCAGAGCAGAAGGGCTGCCGGCAGTGAGAGCAGCAGCGAGGCAAAAAGTGTGCTGAGTGGATGATGGCCTGAGCCGGGAGCCACCAGTACAACGACTTCTCCAGAGGTCCGCTTTTCGATGTTGGCAACGCAGGCGGAGATTTTCTGGCGATCGGCTGTGGAAAGAAATCTGTCTGTCAAATTCATCGTGTTTTCCTGAACTGCTTCCCTGAAATTAGGGGTTTTCTGTCGCGAAGAGTGCGGGTTAAAACAGACTTACCAGCTGCCGGAAGCACCACCTCCACCACCTCCACCTCCACCGCCACCGCTGAATCCGCCGCCAAAGCCACCACCGGACATACCGCCTCCGCTTGACCAGCCGCCGTGGCGGGTGACGTTGCTGCCCCCTCTCCCAGTATTTTGGGGAAGGTGATTAAGGAGCAGAGTCGCTCCCATGCCGAAGGCAAAGCCGACGACAAGGAGGGCCGGAATCCACATTCCGCTGAGGCTGAAAATAAGCCAGCCTCCGAGAGACATGGTACCTGCACCCACTGCGCCTGCAAGAAGCGGCGAGCGACGGAAGATCTGACTGGTATTGAAGAGAAGGATAGTGAAAAAGATGAAGATCCCGAGAGTGTCGTTTTCATCTTTTCCTTTTGAGAAGTCGTCCGCCGAATATTCCCCTTTCACTGTCCCGATCATGGCCTTCACTGCTTCGGCAATTCCTTGCTCGTAGAGACCTTCCTTGAATTGTGGTGCGAGTATGTTGCGGATAATGCGGCCGCCGGTGAGGTCAGTGAGGCGGCCCTCCAGACCGTAGCCCACTTCAATGCGGATTTTATGATCCTGCAGGGCGATGAGCAGCAGAGCCCAGTTATCGGTTCCCTTCTGTCCGAGTTTCCACTGTGCGGCGCACTGTCGGGCGAAATCTGAATCTACGGTTTCCTGCAGGGAGTTAACAGTGAGGACGACTATCTGGCTGCCGTCACTCTTTTCGAGGGCTGCCAGTTGTTCGGTCAGCGTTGCCTTTGTCTCCGGGGAAAGGAGTCCCGCGTAGTCATTGATGCGTCCCTGCAGTGCCGGTGTCTCCATGGCCTCGATTGAAACGGGTAAAAGGAGGAAGACAAGAAGCAGAGGGGAGAGGATGATTCTCTGCATGGAGAGCCTCAAAATTTAACCGCGGGCACAGTCATTGCCCCGGCGTCGGCTTTGAAATACTCCTTGCGATCAAGATGCAGAAGCAGGGAGTTGGTGAGGCTGCCGGGGAAGGTGCGGATGGAGCTGTTGAATCTCTCGACGGCTTCGTTGTAGTTTTTGCGGGCGACATTAATGCGGTTTTCCGTCCCTTCAAGCTGGGTCTGCAGGTCTCGGAAATTCTCGTTAGCCTTTAAATTGGGATAATTCTCAGCCACGGCCAGCAGGCGGCCAAGGGCCATGGAAAGTCCGCCCTGGGCCTGCTGAAACTTCTCCATGTTCTGCCCGCTGGAGAGATCGCCGGGCTTCAGAGTTATTTTCGTTGCCTCTGCACGGGCGTTGATCACTGCCTCAAGAGTTTCCTTTTCATGGCTGGCATAACCCTTTACGGAGGCGACCAGGTTGGGAATGAGATCCGCCCGGCGCTGCAGAGTCGATTCCACATTGCCCCAGGCTCGATAGACTGCTTCTTCCTTCTCCTGCATGGAGTTGTATCCGCAGCTCGTGAGTTGAGTGAGAGAAAGGAGAAGAAGCGTAATGACGGATATTCTTCGAACTGTTTGAAAAGACATGTTGATCCCTGTTGAGGTTTTGTTTTATTTCGTA
>JALNVI010000006.1 GCA_023231425.1 Desulforhopalus sp.
CGCTGCGCTGAGGTGCCGTGGGTAAAGGAATCCGGTACGACATAACCGTGTGCGTTCTTCTGCAGGGTGTCATCTCCGATCTGACTCGCGGCGTTGAGGGCCTCTTCAAGGTCTCCACTTTCCAGCCAGTGTTGATGTACATCGGCGTCATGCGCCCATATCCCGGCGTAACAGTCAGCCTGAAGTTCTACTTTCACTGAAAGTGCATTATAGTCGCGCCCGCTCATTTTTTGGCGCATGGCAGAAACCTTGTCGGTTACACCGAGCTGCTTCTGCACATGGTGGCCGATTTCATGGGCAATCACATAGGCCTGGGCAAAATCTCCGGGTGCCCCCATTTTTTTCAACTCATGATAAAAGACAAGGTCGAGATAAACCTTTTCATCTGCCGGGCAGTAGAAGGGGCCTGTCTCCGCTCTTCCCTGTCCGCATGCCGTCTGCACGGCTCCAGTGTAGAGAATCAATTTAGGTTCAATATAGGTGCGGCCGTTATCACGGAAGATTCTTCCCCAGGTGTCTTCAGTGCCGGCAAGGACGCTGGAGACCAGTTCCTTAAGTTCATTCTGTCGCGAGTCGGCTGGAGCCGCAGCGGTTTCTGTCTGCTCGCCACTGGTGAGTAATCCGGAATTGAGCAGCATGGAGGGATCAATCCCCAGAAACCAGGAGGCGGCGAGGGCAATGATAATTGTAGCGATGCCGCCTTTGAAGCTGCGGCTTTTTACTATCCTACGGCCTCGTCGGTCTTCAACGTTATTGCTTCTTCTGCCTGTCTGCCAGCGCATGGGAACTCTCCTCTGAGAAAAATGGGTCAGAACTCTTTGTTAGATTTACGGCGTCGTCCAGGCACCTTATTTGAGATGCGGATACCCAGTCTCTGAGATCCTTTCTGGCAAAAGCGGTCGCTGCCGGTCAACCGCTTTCTCTGGAGTATATCTCCAGGGTACCTTGAATAATCGCCCATCTCCTTTGTTACAGTAAAAAAATTATCCTCCGACAAAGCGAGGAACGAGACGTCGAGGTAAGCGTTATCCTCTGATATCAAAGTTATACCTGCGGTAAATTCTCTCCTGTGCCTCGAATATGACGAAATACAAGTTGTTTCAAGGTACCCTTTAATCAACTTAATCTTTGTTTCAGGAGTTGTATTACAAACATCCTGCACAGAGGTTGTCTTATGATCCCGTTTATTCGCGTACTGCGTACCTCCCGGCGACCTGTCATGAGTCTTGAAAGTGACTCAGCATCATCACCTGGGCAATAACCAGGTGCACGTGACAGGCCATCTGGCAGTGGACGTTAAATCCTGCATCTAATTCCTTTCTCCTGGCTTTTACCATTACGATTCACTGTTGAGTCTGTTTGAATCTCATGTTCGATGCAATGAGCCAGGGGGGGGACGATAAAACCAAATGTAAGCCTCTTTCAAGCATCATAAAGCTTCATAGGTGAATTTCTGTCCTCCGATGGAAAGCTCATACATCAGGCCGCCCAGAGAATGCACGAAAGTAACCGTTCCTTTGTAATATTGGGCTTTCGCCTGGACATCAGACTCAGGCCCGGCACTTGCCCCGACACTGACACCCGTGGTTCCGCCCTGAACTTCGGCTCCAACCGTTACAGCTATCGCCTGCACGGTTGCATCGAATTCAAAATTACCGCTGATGAATTCATTATAGGCTTTTTTGTCCTTAAAAAAGATTATCTCACTGAAGGCCTTCCCTCCCGCCTGGAAACCTATTGATCCCTTGACCACCGACGATTTCCCAGTTACCTTTCCACCGCGATAAACCTGCCCAACTCCGTAGGATCCACCGAATACAAAACCGGCCTTGCCAATGGTTGGAAAGACTGCATAGCCATATGCGGTTTTAAAGAATTTTGCCGGGATGGATGAACCCTTAAACAGATTTATGGTGCTTGAATAGTCTTCCGTTGCAGCAGCAAAAGTTGATATCCCGAACATTAAAGTGACAATCAGGATTACCGATAATTTTTTCATTTCCTTTCTCCCTGTTATATTGTTTTTTTTTGTTGGATCAGTGATTTTCTTAAACCAAATACTGCCAAAATAAAACGTAGATCAAAATCACTTCATCTTTTTAGCAATGCATTTCTCCTTCCTCTTAATAGTTGAGAGCTTTCCGTGATTTATGTAACGATTCATATCGTTAGCAGAAAGGTGCAACGGAAAACGTTTGAGCAGTGTCGAGGGTGTCTTGACTCCTGGGGACCTTGAATAATCGCCCCTCTTCTTCGTTACAGTCGAAAATTTATCCTCACGGGTAAACGCTGGACTCAGGTAAGCGTTATACTCCGTGATCAATCATGGCGTAATAAATTTCCTCCTGTGCCTTGAATATGAACGAAATACAAGCTGTTTTAAGGTACCCTTAAGAGTTCAAAAACGGATAAGAAAACTCCTCTGGGGGGAGCCAGACTCAGCCATCCTTCTTTAAAAGCTGTTGAATTGTTCACCCCTGCCCATGGCCTTTTCCGAAAAAGGTCATAGCTCCCCCGCAGTAGATACGTGTGGAGCTTTTCTCCCTTTTACCTGTCTGTGTCAACTCAGTTATAGAGCATTGTCTGGAGAACGTGTTTTTGTAGAGAAAATTCAACAGAAAAATCAAAAACCTATGGAGTCGGAGGATCATCCGGGTCGAAGTTACTTTCGTACAGTCTGCACTCCTTCAGGGCTTTGTTTTGTGGCCTTCTCAGTAAATTTTAGACTACCATCACTGTGACCTGAACAGCGAAAGGATTACAAGGTACCTTGAATAACCAGTCTTTTATCCATTTTCTTCATTACAGTAAAAAAATTATCCTCCGACAAAGCGAGGAACGAGACGTCGAGGTAAGCACCAGGCTCCGATATCAAAGTTATGCCTGTGGTAAATTCCCTCCTGTGCCTCGAATATGAACGAAATTCAAGCTGTTTCAAGGTACCCTCTATTCTCCTTCAAAAGAGTTTCGACGAATTTCACGTAAAGTTGTATTCTTAGAACGATTCAGTGTACCAGAAATCTTAGTCTGAGATCTTCCTGTTTGAAGAAAGGCTATGATCTGCTACACTCTCTTTGCATGTTTCTCCGAAAAATCCTTCTTTCTATAAGTAAAGGTAAAATTGAGTTTAAAGTGAATATGCCTGTTCATAATCGGCAAAAAAACATGTTCACTACATCAGGGAGCATTGAATAATCGCCCATTTTCTTCGTTACAGTCAAAAAATCATCCTCCGACAAAGCGAGGAACGAGACGTCGAGGTAAACGCTATACTCTGATATTAATCATTGCTGTAATAAATTTCCTTCTGTCCCTCGAATATGAACGAAATGCAATCTGTTGCACTGTACCCATTGCCTTGGAGTAACGTTACCATCACGACTGAAATGTATTCATATAATCAGATTACCTTGTTACATAATGGAAAGGACTATTTCCCGGCGCTTGAGACAGCTTTTGACCGTGCGAATCAGGAAATATACCTTGAGAGTTATATTTTTGAAAATGACCGCACCGGACGGCGTATTGCCGAAGCCCTCAGGCGAGCCGCCCTGCGCGGAGTAAAAACCTGTCTGCTGATCGATGGCTTTGGCTCGCAGAATCTACCAAAAACCATGATTGAGTACCTTGAGGAGGGCGGAGTTCTGGTGCTGAAGTTTCGGCCCAGGATATCGCCGTGGACCCTCAAACGTCAGAGGTTGCGACGCCTGCATCGGAAACTTGCCGTCATAGACCGAAACCTGGCCTTCGTCGGCGGAATAAATATCATTGATGACAGGACCGGTCTGGATCAACCTCGGTATGATTATGCGGTACGGGTGGAAGGACCACTGGTCAAGGTTATCCATGCCTCCGCCCGTCGGCTGTGGTCGAGGATTACCTGGTCACGCAGTCTGGGTCTGGTTTCACACCGGGTAAAAGAAAGTCCCTCTGCTCCACCACAAGCCGCGGGAAATATGTGCTGCAGTTTTCTGATCCGTGATAATTTCCATCATCGTCGCGATATAGAAAACGCCTACTTGAAGGCAATCGGTCAGGCGAAAAGGGAAATTATCCTGGCCAATGCCTATTTTTTGCCGGGCTTGAATTTTCGCCATGCGCTGATGGCCGCAGCTCGGCGTGGCGTCCGGGTTGTTCTGCTTCTGCAGGGAAAAGTGGATCACCGGCTGGTCCATTATGCCTCCCGCGCCCTCTTTGGCACCTTCCTTGATGCGGGGATTGAGATCTATGAATATCATCAGAGTCTCCTGCACGCCAAGGTAGCAGTGATTGACACCTTCTGGGCAACGGTGGGATCTTCCAATCTCGATCCTTTCAGTCTCTTGCTCGCCCTTGAGGCAAATGTTGTGGTTGAAGATCCGGTTTTTAGTGCAACGCTGAAGGCAAGTTTGAGTGAGGCAATTACTATGGGGGCGAGGCGGATATCGGAGGAGACCTGGAGATCACAGCATATCCTTTCGCGTCTGGTGAGCTGGCTCAGCTATGGATTGACACGATTTATGATCGGCATAGCGGTCTATCTTCCGCAAGGGCGGCCGAAAAAAAAACGTCGTTAGTACTCTTTATAGAGGGAAACGACAAAATGAGCATCAAAAGAACCATGTTCCAAAGCGTTGAACATTTAATACCGTCAGCCCATACCTCTGGGTGACTGGGCGAGGGCCAAAACAAACAGCAGAGGGATCTCATCAACTACATTTCAAGTTGACATCCTGCCCGGCCTAAAAGACGGGGACTCCTGCGGTGCCCAAGCGGTTTCTGCGTGAGTCCCTTCGAGGGTTCTCCTGTTGCTGACGATTTTACTGCACTGTTCACCTCACAGGCTAACCGGGCATGTCCTGGCCTTAGAATATTTTTTGCTGTGTTTTCGGCGCACCTGCATTTAACACACCAGGCATTGCAGGTCACAATGCCTGTGTGTTAATTAGAAGAATAACTGTTGCAGTCAATAATACGTCCTCTTTCATCTCAGCCTCTTATAGCACTTCAAAAGGTCAACAGGCTGACCACGAGAAAAAAGAAATCAGCAAATTCTTCACGACTATTAATAACTGGTGCTAATTCTTTGGTTTGACCTATTTTTTAGCTGCCTCAACTGCATCATCTATTTTTTCACCGACTTTTTCTGCAGGACCTTTTCCCGTAATTTTATCAGTGACATCTTTCACTGCATCTTTAGTATTTTCAATCGACTGATCTATTTTTTCACCAACTTTTTCTACAGGACCTTGATCCTTAATTTTATCAGCGGCATCTTCCACTGCATCTTTGGTATTCTCAATCGATTGATTTACTTTTTCACCAACTTTTTCAGACGGTTCCTTAGACTTGCAACCAAAATTCATGAGAGCTAAACTAACAGTCATTACGAGTAAAAGCGTGAGTTTGTATTCCTTTCGCATGGTAAAATCTCCTTTATTATTTTAAAAGTTCATGGCTGAAAATATCATTTCTTCGGAATAACTTATACACCATGAATGAATCCTGGAATATATCCAAGAGAGGTCAACAATATATTTATCCAAAAGCGTAAACTGAATTCAAGTAATAATTGCAACACGTTTGCCAGTGAAGACTTTCAGCCGTGTCAACCCCTTTGAAATATTTTCAGGGGCCAAATTCAATAAGAGAACTCCGTTGTCTCTTTCCTCCTTAAAAAGAGTGTAGGCATATTATTTTTTTTTGTCCAGAGTCTTCTCAGTTTGCCCAGTGGTATTTTCATTTATTCCTCTCTGCCAGCTATTGCGAGTTTTGCAAAAAAAAATCAGGTCTTTCTACAGGTAGCAGCTTTTTTTATTAGCTCAAACAACAAATGCAAGCTCTTGCAGCCTGCAAAATGTCTTTTTACGTTACGCAATCAAACGGCATTATCACAATCTTAAAAAAGCATTGAACCTATAGAACACTTTGAGGCATGGTTTGCGCGGGATACAAAGCAGTCGCTGGAATTAGTACAATAAGTGCAGCACAGACATATGAAAAAGAGAGAGCTGTCAGTATGTTTCCGTTACCACAACCTGACCGGAGGTTACCATGCACAGGTACCAGCCCTCGCTACCGGCAACACACTCTTTTGAAGATGAATATGATCTTTTTGATGCTCAGATCACAGCGCGATCGTCAGGCGAAATTGACTGAGAAGGCCACAAAACAAAGCCCTGAAATATTGCAGACTGTGCGAAAGTGATTTCGACATGGATAATCATCTGAAGCTATAAGCTGCCGATTTTCTGTTAAATTATCTCTACAAAAACACGTTTGTCATACAACAATCTATGCCTGGATTGACAAAGACAGGTAAAGGAGAGCAAACGTCACTGGGAAGGCGGTAAACGCAAACGAGCCGAGGTTGCGTTTCTTCCTGACCGCGTAGACAGTGTAAAATGTCCTCAGAGAGTGATTGAGAGGAATCGGGTAGGGGACTGGCAGGGAAACTGTTTATGGGCAGAATACGCCCCTTGTTCTCCTGGTGGGACGTACCAGTCATTTCACGCTTTGTGTCCGAACGCAGACGAAGTACAAGGATGAACCTGGTCCAGTGATAAGTGGCCTTTTTGATACAATTACGGGTCGTAAGGAGACCTTGACGCTGGACAATGGCAGACTCAGAAGACCCTGGCCAAAAAAATTGAGATGGGAACACTTTTTTTAAAAGGAAAGAGACAATGAAGTTCAGGGAACATCGAATATGAACGAGATACAAGCTGTTTCAAGGCGCCCTTTTGTTGTTGAATTTGATACCGGGAAAGGTCTTAAAAGGGCTGATACGGCTGGAAGTCTTCACTGGCAAGCGTGTTCACGTTATTACTTGAATCCAGCCTGACTATCAAGTAATTATTAACTGCTACGTCCAACAAGGTTGGCGTAATAGTATGGTAGAAGTCAAGCGTTTACAGTTTAAGGAACATGCAAAAGAAATCCTTGTAAAACAAGGTGTTTAATTTAATGTTGTGAATGAGTTTTTTGCGTAAAATTCAGTTTTGAGACCACTCTTTGATAAAAGGGACAGGTTACAATGCTATTGGCTTTGGGGCCTGAAGTATAGTGGTACTGAAATTGTAATTTGACGATTCAAACAATTTATTGCGTCCCTTCCAGTAATTTTTTGATAACGGAGAAGGAAAAATGAAAGCCACTATTATTAAACTGCTGCTTTCGGCTGATGTCTCATTCGTTTCAGGTGCTGTTTCGATCAGGCATGCAGGTCCTCGACAAGGAGCTCTGTATCGACAACGCTGGACTCTTCAGACCCTGGAGCGGCGCCATGCTTGAAAAAAAAATAAAAGGGCTGGCCAACAAGACTTCCCGCCGCATAGCCTTACCAACCATCTGCACTCTTCTCCTTTTTGTCATTGTTATCTTTTTCGTTCTCCTGCCGCAGATTGAGGAGGGCTTCATCGCCAGAACGGAGCAAATGATCAAGGAACTGACGGAAACGACCTGGAGCCTGCTTGAGAACTATCATGACCGAGAAATATCTGGTGAATTATCCAAAGCCGAGGCCCAGAAGCGGGCGATCCTGCGACTCCGCACTCTTCGCTACGGGCCAGAAAAAAAAGACTACTTCTGGATCAGTGACATGGAACCACGGCTGGTCATGCAGCCCTACCGTCTCGATTTGGAGGGCAAGGACGTTTCCGGCTTCCAGGATATAAAACTCAAAAACCTTTTACATAAATCTCTCAAGGTAGTGCAGCAACAGGGAGCAGGATATGTTGACTACCAGTGGCAGTGGAAGGATGACCCTGCAAGAATAGCTTTGAAGAGGGCTTACGTCAAAGCCTTTGAGCCATGGGGGTGGTTCATCGCTACCGGCATGTATCTCGATGATGTCCATGCCGAGATTGCCGAGATTCGAAAAAAACTCACCACCATTTCCCTGAGCATTTTACTGATCGTTACGCTGCTGGATGTTTACTCTATCCGTCAAACCCTTGCAGCCGACCGGGAGAGACTAAAGATCTTTGTGGAGCGGGAAAAACTGATGAAGTCTCTGGAGGAGAGCGAAGAGCGATACCGCAACCTGATTGAGACTACCAGTGACTGGATATGGGAATGTGACAGGGACGGCAAATATATCTATTCAAGCCCCCGGCTGATAGACCAGCTTGGTTATCAGCCGGAAGAAATAATAAACAAAACACTCCTGGATATTGTCTCCCCACAGCAGACAAAAACATTCATCACGATATGTGAAAAACTGCTTCGCGCCCAGGAACCTGTTAAAGGGTTTGAGAGCATCTGTCTGGGAAAGAATGGTCAGACAGTGGTGATTGAAAACAACGCAGTACCGATTTTCGACGATCAGGGTACTTTTCAGGGCTATCGGGGGATTGCCCGAGACATTACTGAACGAAAAGTCGCCATGGAAAAACTGAAGAAGAGTCGGGATGACCTGCATGCAAGTTTGGAGGAAACCGTAACTTCACTGGCATCCACTGCCGAAAAACGAGACCCTTATACTGCTGGTCATCAGATACGGGTTGATGTCCTGGCGTGTGCAATTGGCAGGGAACTGGGACTCCCGGATCAACAGCTCGAGGGGCTGCACATTGCGGCTCTGCTGCACGATATCGGTAAGATTACCCTGCCTTCCGAATATCTTTGTAAGCCAACCAAACTCACCAGAGAGGAGACGGCTGTCATCAAATGTCACCCCGAGATGGGGTATGAAATATTAAAAGGAATTCACTTCCCGTGGCCGGTGGCGGAGATCGTTCACCAGCACCATGAACACCTGGATGGCTCGGGTTACCCTCGAGGGCTCAGCGATAGAGACATCCTCCTGGAAGCAAAGATTCTTACTGTTGCCGATGTGGTGGAAGCCATGTCATCCCATCGTCCTTATCGCGCATCGCTGGGGATAGACATTGCCCTTGATGCAATTCGTTCAGGCAGGGGAACCCTCTATCACGCCCCGAGCGTCGATGCCTGTCTGTACCTTGTCACTGAGAAAAAAACAGATTTGTGTTCTAAAGACTTGTGTTTGCTTTTGATCTAGCCCTGGTGGTAATTCTTACAGTGCCGAAGAGTGAAGTAATATCAATCATTCTCCGAACGATTCGTTTTTAACAGCTTGCTTTTATGTTAAATTTTTCTGTTTCTAACCGGATAACACCTGATATGATGTCGTAAACAGAAATTTGAGAATTGAGAAATTCTCGAAGGAAATTGCTAAAGCTGTGTGAAAAAGCGGTGGAGGAGAGAGCGTATAAAAGTAAAATATGGGGGAAAGAAGGGAAGGGTGGAGGACTGAGCCAAAAGGGGTGGACGGCGGGACAGTTCAGGTACCCTGGAGAAAATTTGCAAACAGGGCGTAGTGATTGGGCAGGGTGCGGCGGGCGGGAAGAACAATGTAGAAATCACGTTTCATGGATAAGCCGATAATTTTTACCTGACGCATTACTCCAGACTGCAACTCCTGTTCAACGGCGTGGCTGGAGATAATGGTGGCACCGAGTCCCGCTCGTACCGCCTCCTTGGCGGCAGCGCTGGAACTGAGGGTGGCAGCGATATTGAGACGGGCAGGGTTAATACCAGTCTCCTGCAGCTTGATCTCAAGGCTTTTACGGGTGCCAGAACCTGATTCGCGCTGAATAAAGGGAACCTCATACAACTGCTCAGGAGTGATTTCATCCGGCAGTGTGCTGTCTGCAGGGGTTATGAGGAGTAATTCGTCTGTCTCCAGAAAAGAGTACTTCACACGCGAGCTGGTGGTCTGTGCTCCGACAATTCCCAAAATAAGCTCGTTGTCCTCCACCTCTTTCACAACCTCTGCAGAATCTGAAACACGGATCTCGAAGGAGATCCCGGGATATTTCTTCTTGAACTCTGCCGCCCGTGCAGGCAACAGCCAGGTGCCGGGAATACTGCTTGCCCCGATGATTAATTCTCCGGCAACAGTTTCTGTTGAACGGCTGACTCTCTCCTGCAGTATTTCTATATCTGAGAGAATCTTTTTTCCCCCCTCGTAGAGAATTTCAGCTTCCGCGGTGGGAATAATGGTGCGCCCGAGGCGGTCAAACAGCCGTACTCCAAGCTGGTTCTCAAGATTTTGAATATGCTCACTCACCGTTGGTTGACTGGTAAAGAGCGACTCCGCAGCTTTCGTAAAGCTGCGGTGACGATAAACGGCAAGAAAAACTTTGAGGTGACGGGTTTCCATGGCGATCAGGAGAAGAGCGGAGTGCTCAGGTAGCGCTCTCCGGTATCGGGAAGGATAGTAACAACGTATTTTCCCCTGTTCTCCGGGCGGGCTGCCACGAGTGCTGCCGCTGCTGCTGCTGCTCCGCTTGAGATGCCGCAGAGAATGCTCTCCCCCGTAGCGAGTCGTTTCGCCATGGCGACAGCATCTTCAGTGGTAACGGTGATGATTTCGTCGAGCAGATCGACATTGAGCAGTTCAGGAATGAAACCTGCGCCGATTCCCTGAATTCCGTGGGGACCGGGTTTTTTCCCGGAGAGAACCGCTGATTCAGCCGGTTCTACGGCAATAATCTTAATGTCAGGATTCAATTCTTTGAGCCTTTCTCCGGTACCCGTAAGAGTACCGCCGGTGCCGACTCCGACTACCAGAAAATCGACCTTTCCATCACTGTCGTGCCAGATTTCTTCAGCTGTTGTCTGGCGGTGTGCCTCGGCGTTGGCCGGATTGCCGAACTGGTTCAAAATGATGCTGCCGGGCATCTCCTTCTGCAGCGCCTCTGCCTTGTTAATGGCACCTGTCATTCCGTCGGCGCCGGTAGTGAGAACAAGCTCTGCGCCGAGGTGGGTGAGCAGTTTGCGCCGCTCAAGAGACATTGATTCCGGCATGGTAAGGATGAGTTTGTACTTCAGCTGGCTGCAGACTATGGCAAGACCAATGCCGGTATTTCCGCTGGTTGGCTCAATGATGGTCCCGTGGGCGGGGAGGCGCCCCTCTTCAAAGGCTGCCCTGACCATGAAAAAAGCAGGGCGGTCTTTTACACTGCCGCCTGGATTCCGTGACTCCTGCTTGGCCAGCACCTCAGCACCACCGGGAGCGATGGAGGAGAGGTGAAGGAGCGGGGTTGAGCCGATGGTGTCGAGAATGTTTTTCATAGTTATTACCTTTTTTTACTGGAGGAGATGATTTCCGGTTTTCGCACCAGTACCCGGGTTCCAGGGGCGACACTCTCAGTGAGCCAGTTGTTCCCGCCAATAGTTGCACCTTCACCGATAATGGTTTCCCCGCCGAGGATCGTTGTATTTGAGTAGATTATGACGTTGTCTTCAATAGTCGGATGCCGTTTTTTGTTCTTCATTTTGGTGCCTGCATCCGGTCCGAGGGAGAGCGCTCCCAGGGTTACACCTTGATAGAGACGAACGTTGTTGCCGATAACACAGGTTTCACCAATAACGACGCCGGTTCCGTGATCTATAAAAAAACCTTCGCCGATGGTTGCCCCGGGATGAATGTCGATCCCGGTGAGACTGTGGGCGTGTTCTGTCATGATGCGCGGGATGGTGGGGACTTCGATCTCATGGAGTACATGGGCGATACGGTAAATGGATGTCGCCAGCAGGCCGGGATAGCAGAAAATCACTTCGTCAGGACTTGTTGTTGCCGGATCTCCCTTAAGGGTGGCACGGATATCGGAGGCGAGAATTTCCGCGATTTCCGGCAGAGTGTCAATAAACTTCAGGGCCAGTTCATGGCTCAAAATATCGCTGTTCGTGCAGGTGCGGTTATGCCGTGAGCAGTCGTGACGGATGGTGACATGGATCTGCTCCACCATTTCGTCGTAGAGTTCGTTCGTCTCCGAACCGATATGAAACTCAAGATTGGTGGGGTGGAGTCGTTTCTGGGTAAAAAAACCAGGGAAGAGTATCTTCCGTGTCCTTTCTATTATTTCAATAACCTTTTGCTTACTTGGAATAGGTGTTGAACTGATGTGTTCGTAGCAGCTTTTGCTGCTCCACGATTCAAGCAGACGTTTTACCACGCCCGGCACCTGATTATGCAGCTGCTCGGTTCGGCAGTCTTTGGGCTTGCCAGAATTTTCCTTAAAAATTGGCAGGTTGTTGTCGTCCTTTGTAGCCATGTATTTCTCCCTTCCGGCTCAGGCCGGTTTCTCAATAACGTATATGCCGTAGGTCGCCCGCAGCGTTTTCAGCCAGTGAATAACTTTCCCACAGGTCGCCGCAGGGTCGGTTTTAATTGAGATTTCTTCCACAATATTGTAGCCGACATCGCGGGCGAATCTGCGAAAATCGGGAATTGTGATAACCCGGATATTGGGCGTGTCATACCAGTGGTACGGCAACTCTTCACTCACCGGTGCTTCTCCCTTAAGCAGGAGGTGAAGACGGTTTCCGTAATGGCTGAAATTCGGAAAACTTACTACCACCCGGCGGCCAATACGGGAGAGTGAATGCAGTAACTGAGCGGGTTCATAGACCTGCTGCAGCGTCTGGCTGAGAATAACGTAATCAAAACTGTTATCGGGGTAGTCATTTACCTCATTATTAAGGTCGCCCTGGAGTACAGAAAGACCGCGGCTTATGCAGTGTGCAGCCTTTTTTTTGCTCATCTCGATCCCTGTGCCGCGCACACCCCTGTGTTCACAGAGCCAGGCAAGGAGATCGCCATCGCCGCAACCGAGATCAAGCACAGAACTTCCCTCGGGTATCTTTTCAGCGATGGTGCGCAGGTCAAAACGAATTTTGTCAGTAAATTCCTCATTGGTCATGGTTTTACTCCGGCAAGAAAGCCACGCATCAGTTCGGGCAGGGTTGGTTCTGGAATGAGGAACGCGTCGTGTCCGCAGTCGGACTCAATCTCTACAAAACTGACGTTCTGGCTGGAACGTTTGAGAGTATGTACCAGTTCTCTTGACTGGTAGGTGGGGTAGAGCCAGTCCGTGGAGTAAGAGATCACCAGATATTTTATCGCGGCCTCCGGGCCGCCGGTGAGAGGGCCGCAGGCCGCAAGGCGCTCAGCGGCATTGAAGTAGTCTGCCGCACGGGTGATGTAGAGCAGTGAGTTGGCGTCGAACCGGTTGACGAACTTGGTCCCCTGGTGGCGCAGATAACTTTCTATCTGAAAATCGGCGTCGAACCCGAAGCTGAATTCTTTTTTATTCTGCAGACGGCGGCCGAATTTGCGTCGCATTGCTTCGTCAGAGAGGTAGGTGACATGTCCAACCATGCGGGCGATGGCCAGCCCCATTGAGGGGTGTTCGCCGTCGTAATAACTGCCATTATTCCAGTGCGGATCGGCCATGATTGCCTGTCGGGCAATCTCATTGAAGGCGATAGCCAGTGCAGAGTGTCGCATTGTAGTTGCGATGGGCACGGCCGCATCTACCATTGCCGGGTAGCGTACACACCACTCAAGTACCTGCATTCCGCCTACCGAACCGCCAATAACGGCGCGCAGACGGGTGATGCCGAGGTGGTCAACAAGTGCCTTCTGCGCTTTCACCATGTCCCCGATGGTAAGCATCGGGAAATCCAGTGCCCAGGGCTTTTTCCTGGCGGAATCGATAGAGGCCGGCCCTGTGGAGCCCATGCAGGAACCCAGAATATTCGGGCAGATGACACAATATTTATTGGTGTCGATGGCACGGCCGGGACCAATAAGGTAGTCCCACCAGCCGGGTTTTTCGTCTTTCTCGTCAGTGGTGTAATACCCCGTAACATGAGAGTCTCCGGAGAAGGCGTGGGTGATAAGGATGGCATTGTCGCCCGCCTCGTTCAGCTCGCCAATTCGTTCCCAGGCTATGGTTACGGGGGAGAGCGTCAAGCCCGAATCCAGCTGCATCGGTTCATCTTCAGCAAAGGTGAAGAACTCTTTTTCAACAATCAGCCGGTTCATTGAGCGTTTTGCTTCTGTTCGGCCTCGGCGATGTCAGCTTTGGCCCGGTCGATTAAATTTTTCAATGGAGTGCCATTGTGCACGGTAGCTTCAGGGTCGAAAAGGAAAATTGCCTCCCAGGTTTTTACCGCCTCTCTGGGCTGGTGAAGATCATAAAACTGAACAATACCCTTATTGAAACGCGAAGATTTATGCTGCGGGTTGAGGCGTATAGCCTTATCAAAGGATTCAATGGCCTTCTCCGGCTGCCCGGAGCGGTGGTACATGACGCCGAGGTCTGTGAGAATATTGGCGTCGCTCCTGCCGAGAGTAATGGCGTGGGTGTAGGCGTCAATGGCTTTATCGGGGGAATTGACGTCAAAATAAAGGTTGCCGAGTTGCAGCCATACTGAAGCATTCGTCGGTTCGGAAGCGGCAATTTTTACCAGTTCACTGAGAGCAGCGGGATGTGTTGTTTTAAGGCCGGCAGTACTGACGGGCGTGGCATCGTCGGAGCTGCCGGTTTTCCAGACAGTAAATCCTGTTCCGCAGAGAAATCCGAGGACGAAGATAATGAGTGCGTAAATGATGAGAGAATTTGTTCTCTTTGCGTCTGGCATAACTGTTATCCGTTTGAAAATTTCTAAATGTGTAAGTGCATGATAATAGAGGTCCGCAGAAGGGTTCTGCAGTTGAAAAAAAATGGGTTTCGGAGTTTAATTTCATCTTGTACTGACATAACAATTTTAACACAGTAAACTCGGCCGGTTCTTTTTGCAATATCGCGGGTGCGGAATCTTGTAGATATCATGGTTCCAGAAATCTGTCATCACCTGGTCCTCAGTGCGGGAGTCTGATACGTTCTTCTACATTGAAGGGAGGGTCCCTTGAATAATTTTGTATTTCGTTCAGAGTCGAGGCACAGGAGGAAATTTACCACAGGCATATGATTGATCTCTCGACGTGATTGATCTCTCGACGTCTCTTTCCTCGCTTTGTCGGAGGATAAATTTTTTCCTGCAATGAAGAATATGGGTGAAAGACTGATTATTTAAGATACCCATAAAAAAGTTATGAAAATTTGTACCTGTGGACGTCTTCGGCGTTCCTCAGCAAGATCAATGGCAAATATGGAGGACGCTATGGCTCCGACAAAGGCATTTCAAGACGTGGAAAATGAAGTTAAAGGAAGTCTGCCTGAAGCTGGCAGCAGGGAGAGTGTAGAGAGACTCAAGAAAAGTGTTCTCCATCATCTGCTGAGTTTTCAGGGCCGTGATCCTGAGCGAAGTGGCGAAGAAGATGTCTACCGTGCTCTGGCTTATACCATGCGTGATCTTATGGTTGAGAAATGGATAGAAACCCAGAAGGCTTTCTATGCGAAGGAGCAAAAACGTGTTTATTATCTCTCTCTTGAGTTCCTTATCGGTCGTTCCCTGCGCACGGCAGTGACCAATCTCGGGCTCTATCAGGATGTGCAGAAGGCTGTCACAGAACTTGGCTTTAAATTCGACGACCTGCGGAATGAAGAAGAGGATGCCGCCCTCGGAAACGGTGGTCTCGGTCGTCTTGCGGCCTGTTTTATGGACTCCATTGCCACCCTGCAGATCCCGGGTTTCGGCTACGGGATCCGCTATGAATACGGATTGTTCTATCAGAAGCTTATAGACGGATATCAGCGAGAGATTCCTGACAACTGGCTGGAAAACGGTTCTCCCTGGCAGTTTGAACGCTCCATGCCACGTTTTCCCGTACAGTTTTTCGGTGACGTTCTCAGCTATCAGGATGATGACGGTTGTTACCGTGCCAAATGGATAAACACACAGAAAGTTATGGCCCGCGCCAGCGATATTCTCGTCCCGGGGTATAAAAATAATTTTGTGCTCAACCTTCGCCTGTGGTCCGCCTACTCCTCCCGGGATCTCAACCTGACTCAATTCAGCAGGGGAGACTATATAGGAGCGGTGCTGGAGAAGGTGCGCTCTGAGACCATCTCCAAGGTGCTCTACCCGCCGGACCATAATTATGCTGGTCAGGAGCTGCGTCTCAAACAGCAGTATTTCTTTGTGGCGGCCACTTTCCAGGATATCATGCGTCGTTTCAAGAAGCGCTTCGTGACTTTTGATCAGTTCCCGGAGAAGGTGGCAGTGCAGCTCAACGACACCCATCCCTCCATCGCCATTCCCGAGCTGATGCGCCTGTTGCTTGACATTGAAGGGATCTCCTGGGAACAGGCGTGGAAGATTACCGTCAACACCTTCGCCTATACCAACCATACTTTGATGCCTGAGGCTCTGGAAAGATGGAGTGTTGACATGATGGGCCGTGTCCTGCCCCGCCACCTGCAGATTATCTATGAGATCAATACCCGTTTTCTCAAGGAGGTTGCCGAACGCTATCCCGATGAGCCTGCACGGCTGGAGAAACTTTCTATCATTGAAGAGGGTAATCCGAAAATGGTGCGCATGGCACATCTCGCCATAATCGGCAGTCACAGCGTTAACGGTGTGGCCAAGTTGCACTCCGAACTGCTCAAAGATCGGCTTTTTCCTGAGTTTAACGAGTTTTTCCCCGGTCGTTTTAATAACAAGACTAACGGAATTACTCCCCGCCGCTGGCTGCTTGATGTAAACCACGAGCTCTCTCTGTTGATCACCGAGAAAATTGGTTCCGACTGGGTGACCAATCTTGACCTGCTCCGCGGTCTTGAGGGCTATGTCGACGATCCTGCTTTCAGTGAATGCTGGAATCAAGTGAAGTTCTACAAGAAGAAGCAGCTTGCCGCGTATATTTACGATAAGGTCGGAGTAAGGGTTGACCCGGCCGCAATGTTTGACATCCAGGTGAAACGGATTCATGAGTATAAACGTCAGCTTCTTGCGGGTATCCATCTTGTTCATCTCTATCAGCGGATTGTTCGCGGTGAGGCTGAAGGACAGGCGCCACGGGTGGCAATCTTTGCGGGTAAAGCTGCACCATCCTACTGGCGGGCGAAGTTGATTATCAAGTTTCTTAACTCCATCGGGAATGTGATCAATAATGATCCGCGGATTGGCGACCGCCTGAAGGTCGTTTTTCTTCCCAACTACAACGTTTCTCAGGCAGAGATTATCATGCCGGCGGCCGATCTTTCCGAACAGATTTCCACAGCTGGAACCGAGGCCTCAGGTACCGGGAACATGAAGTTTTCTCTCAACGGGGCACTGACCATCGGTACGCTCGACGGTGCTAACATTGAGATTCGAGAAGAAGTGGGAGATGAGAATATTTTTATCTTCGGCATGACTGCTGAGGAGGCAGCGTTTGAGAAGCAAAACCTCAGCCGGACCCCGGAACAGATCTGCAATAAGAATAAAGGGATTGCAGACGTTATCAACTGCATCCGCGATGGTGCGTTCAGTAATGGGGACACAGAGCTTTTCAAACCTCTTGTTGACTCGCTGATGGATCCCCATGATCCTTATCTCCTTATGCTCGATTTTGAGTCTTATCTCGAGTGCCAGAAAAAGGTGAGTGCGGCGTTCCTCAAGCAGCGGGTGTGGACGAAGATGTCTATTCTGAATGTGGCGCGAATGGGCAAGTTTTCTGCCGACCGTACCATCCGTGAATATGCTGAGGATATCTGGAAGGTCAAAACGAAGTAATGTGTTGTCTGATGTCCGCTTTGACTTTTTACCGGGCCGGAGATTTGCTGTCCTGAATGCGGGCGTTTTTTATTTACTCAAGTTTCGGTTTTATGATACGTATTGTTCTTTTCTTTCTGTTGATACTTTTTCCTGCGGTGAATGCCCTTGCGTTGGAGCAGATCCAGAGTGCTGGCTACTTTCTCAGGCACTCGCAGGAGACGCGGCTTACCCTGCTGCACTGCTCTATTAATGCCACGAGAATGACACTCAGCAGGGGGGTGACCAGTCGTGCAAAAATTTCCAGGCGTGTCAGGGACTACCTGATGCAGGATGAAACGTGCAGGAATGCGGCGAGCGCTTTTTATGATCTGAAAAAGAAGGGAGAAGTGGACCCGCTTGATGTTGAAGAAATTTATGCCGGGCTGGATGCCGGGTATGGTTATTTGCAGAAACCTCAGGAAGCCCGGGCTAAGATGCTGCAGTGCATTGTCGATGCCAACCGCATGGCGGTGAATGAACATCTGCAGGATTCCACAGCGATAAAAAAGAGAGCGGAAATGATCTTTCTCTCCCGTGAACGGTGCATTTCGGCAGCATCAGCCACCAGTCACTTTGAATCCACGGGGAAGATTAAAAAAATCCGTCTTGAAGAGATCTTCGAGGCAATTAAGAAGAGTCGGACACAGAGATAATGCAGTTGACAACAAAGAATAAAAAAAAGGGATTACGGATATTCCGTAATCCCTTTGAATTTCTGGAGGCGACGATCGGAGTCGAACCGATGAATAACGGTTTTGCAGACCGTTGCCTTAACCACTTGGCCACGTCGCCATCATTGAAGCGACTTATTTACCACAGCAGAAAAATTTGACAAGGAAAAATTTGCAATGGGTGAAAATATAGAGTCTCTTGTTCGCCGCAATAAGGTTCATCTGGCGGAGCTTGAAGAGGTGTTGCATTACCGTTTTACCAATCTGCGTATTCTGCAGCGGGCGCTGATTCATTCTTCTTTCGCCTTTGAAAATGATGAACAGGGACATGATAATGAGCGCCTTGAATATCTTGGCGATGCTGTTTTTGACCTCATTGTCGGACACCTGCTGATGCGCAATTATCCTGAGATGCATGAGGGAGAGCTTACCCGTCTGCGTGCTTCAATGGTGAATGAACATTCCTTTGCCTCCCTCGCACGGCGGATTGATCTCGGCAGTTTTCTTGAACTCGGCAAAGGCGAGGATATGAACCAGGGAAGGCAGAAGCCCAGTATCCTTTCCTGTGCATGGGAGGCGGTAGCCGGTGCAATTTTTGTTGATTCCGACTATTTAACCGTTGTGGAGGCGCTGGAGCGTTTTTTCCTACCGGATCTTGATACGAAAAAAGAGGAGATGTTCATCGCGGATTCCAAGAGTCGTTTGCAGGAAGATTTACAGGAGAGGTTCAGCGAGGCACCGACCTATCTTCTCGAGGAGGAAGACGGGCCGTCACACGCGCGGGTTTTCACTGTTTCTGTTTGTTTCCACGACGATGTGATTGGCAGGGGAACGGCCGGTTCCAAAAAAGAAGCTGAACAGAGGGCCGCCCATGATGCCCTTACAACAAAATCGTGGCTGCAATAACAGCAGACGGAGCAGAATGGTGAAAGATCTTCTCGTTATCCCCATCTTTATTCCCCAGCAGGGGTGCCCGCACGCCTGTATCTTCTGTAATCAGATGCGCATCTCCGGCAGCGCGCGCTTACTGGTTACTCCTGAGGCTGTGCGGCACGAAGTGAGATGCTGGCTGGTGCGGGAAACTGCTCATGGCAATCAGCACCGTGAGGTGCAGGTTGCATTCTTCGGTGGTTCTTTTACCTGCCTGCCCACCGAGACGCAGCAGGGCCTCCTCGCAGCTGTGCAGCCTTTTATTGCCAGAGGGGAGGTGAATTCCATCCGTTGTTCTACCAGACCAGACTGCATCGATTCACAGCGCCTCGCTGTTTTGAAGCAGGCTGGAGTAAGCACGGTGGAACTCGGGGTGCAATCGATGGATGACGAAGTTTTGCGCAGGGCCCGGCGGGGCCACAATGCGGAGGACAGCCGCCGCGCAATCACTTTGCTCAAGGAAGCCGGGTTTACCACGGGGGTTCAGATCATGCCCGGGTTGCCCGGTGAAACCTTTGAGAGTTTCATCGTGGGAGTGGAGGAAATTACGAAACTCAGACCCGATCTTGCCCGCATCTATCCGCTGCTGGTGGTGGAAGATTCCGGTCTTGTCAGTCCCTGGCTGCTTGGCGACTATCAGCCGCTCAGCCTTGATACTGCGCTGGACTGGTGCAGTATTGCCCTGTCATTTTTTGAAAAAGCCGATATTCGGGTTATCCGTATTGGACTGCAGCCTGCAACCTCACTTGAGGCCAGTATTCTCGCCGGTCCCTGGCATCCCGCTTTTGGTGCAATGGTGGAATCCCGCCGCTGGTTTTACTATTTGGAAAATTGTCTGAAGTCACTGAAGGAGGGTGAGAGGCTGGATGTAACGGTCTCCCACCGTGATATTTCCTCAGTCATTGGTATAAACAAAGAGAACAGAAAGCGGCTTGATGCCCTTGGCTATGCGGGACGTTACCGCATCACGGCAGACCGCTCTGTTGCGAAAGGAAGTTTTTATGCTGTCTGTAAACAATCTTGATGTTCGTTTCGGGGACAAGATCCTTTTCAAAGATCTTTCCATCCAGATCTATCGCGGTAACCGCATTGGCCTTGTGGGGGTAAACGGCGCCGGAAAATCGACGCTGCTGAAAACCATGGCGGGGCTGGAGCATACTGAAGATGGCGTGGTCAGTCAGTCCCGCCATTTCACCATCGGTTATCTCGCTCAGGAATCGGCAGAACTTTTTGCTGAACACTCATTGAAAAAGGATGCGGAGAGTGCCTTTGCTCACCTGATTGATCTGCAGACGGAACTTGATGATATTCACGACGAAATGGCGCGTGGCGGGGATCCCCAGTCTCCGGAATTTCAGGAGATGGTTGAGCGCCAGGGAGAGATCATGTATCGCCTTGAAGGAAGCGATATTTATACCCTTGACGGTAAAATTGAGCGGGTTCTGCTTGGCCTCGGGTTCTCTCGTGAAGATATGGAAAAACCGGTCTGCTCTTTCTCCGGTGGCTGGCAAATGCGGCTCAAACTGGCGAAAATTCTCCTCGAAGAACCCTCGCTGCTGCTCCTCGATGAGCCGACGAACCACCTTGACCTTGCATCGTTGACCTGGGTAGAAAAATTTCTCAAGAACTACAGCGGCTCCCTCTTGCTGATTTCCCATGATCGGATGTTTCTCGACAAGACCACTGAGATTACCTGGGAGTTGAGCTTTGGGAAAATTAACGTATATAAGGGTAACTACAGCTGGTATCTCACAGAGCGCGAAGAACGTCGGGCGATTGAGCGCGGGGCATGGAATAACCAGCAGGCGAAGATCAAACAGACGATGAAGTTTGTGGATCGCTTTCGCTCCAAGGCCACCAAGGCCCGCCAGGTGCAAAGCCGGGTGAAGCAACTGGAGAAGATGGAACGGGTGGAGCTCTCTGAAGAGGAGAGCTCAATCCATTTTCATTTCCCACCAGCCCCGCCTTCGGGACGGGATGTCCTGATAGTAGAAGGGCTGAGCAAGAGTTTTGGCGGGAAAAAGGTCTTTTCCAATGTTAATCTTCTCTTCAGTCGTGGTGACAAGATTGCTGTGGTTGGGGTGAACGGCGCCGGAAAATCAACGCTGCTGAAGATTCTTGCCGGCCAGATTAAGTCAGACAGCGGAGATCTTCGTTTCGGCTCCAATGTTCGTATGACTTATTTCGGCCAGCATCAGGCGCAGGAACTCAGTCCGGAACTCACCGTCCTTGATACCATGGCGCTTTCCGGGGAAGATCTTACCATCACAGCCCAGCGGTCACTGCTCGGCGCATTTCTCTTCAGGGGAGAAGCGGTGGAGAAAAAGGTCGAAGTTCTCTCTGGCGGAGAGAAAAGCCGCCTCGCTCTGGCGAAGATGATTGCCATTCCGGCCAACTGCATGCTGCTCGATGAACCCACCAACCACCTCGACATGAGTTCGCAGGATGTACTTCAGGAGGCGATGAATCAGTATGACGGGACCATCGTCGTTGTCAGCCATAACCGCTATTTTCTTGATGGCTTTGTCAATAAAGTGCTTGAGGTGCGGGACGGTCACATCACGATGCATGAGGGAACTGTGGCGGAATACCTGCGCTGGAAGGAAGAGCAGGAGACGGCAGGAGTACAGGCTGAGAAGAATAAAGCCGGACAGAGCAGCGGGGGAGACAAGTCTGCCGCTGTCAGTCGTAATGACCGCCGCGAGCAGAAGCGGGAGGAGGCGAAACAGCGCCAGGAACGCAGCCGCCGTGCCGGGAAATGGCTCAGACAGCTTGAAGACGCTGAGGAGAAGGTTGAAAAGCTGGAAAAAGAGAAGGAGGAACTCGAGATCCTCATGGCCGACCCGAAACTTTACAACGATCAGCAAAAATGGAATGAGGTGAGCATGCAGTATGAGGAATGCAAACTCCGCCTCAAACGTAACTACGGCTGCTGGGAACAGGCACAGGAAAAAATTGATGGCATTGATTCCGAACTCGGTCTGAATTTGAATCAGGCTGAATAAACCCTGTTCCTGCACATATTTTCCGCGTGGTATTGAAAAAAAAGGAGAAGACATGAAATCGTTTACCCGGCTTGTCCCTGTGGCTCTGGCCCTCTTTCTTGCCGTATCTGCCGGAGCTCAGTGTCTTTCCCCGGAGGAAGTGACGAAAAATCTCGGGCTTGGTTTACAGGATGGCAGGGTCATCACCAGTTTTCCTGTGAGGGATTTGAATCAAATGTGTGGCTATGTGGTGCAGAAAAGCGATGGTTATCAGATCTTTTACAGTAACGGCGAATACTTTATCTTTGGGCGACTGATCGATTTCAGCCGCAGCGTAGAGGTCGGTGAGGCCTTTCTGAAGAGTATGCAGACCTTGCCTGAGGCTGAACTCGCGCAGTTAAAGAAGTTTGCTGATTATACTATTGGCCACGGTAAAAAAGAGGTCATCCTTCTCACAGACCCGGAATGCCCTTACTGCCATCAGCTTGAGAAAGCTGTCGCCGGGCTGGAAAGTACGGTCACTTTCTACGTTGTCCTCTACCCGCTTGACCAGCATCCCGCCGGGCAGGGTGCAACGCGTCGACTGATGTGCAGGGAAAGCACCTTTAATACCATTGCCGACTATTCTAAAATGGCGGAAAAGCTGACTGCCGAACCCGGGATCATCGATGAACCTGGATGTAATGCCTATGGGGAAAAGAGAGACTCCATAGCTGAGTTTTTCAAAAAAAATAACTTGCAGCCTGCTTTTCCCACCCTGATATTCAGTAATGGATACCACATCAGCGGAGCGCTGCCGCGGGATGTTTTCCTCAAAGCGGTCGAGGATAACAGTAAATAAATTTGATGGAGGCAGGTTTTCAGCAATGCATGTTCTGGAAATGTAAAACCTGCCTGGATTTATATTGCAGGGGAAAGATGAAATCGTTAGGCTGAAAGCTATACTTTGATGCGGACTCTCTCTTCTGCAAAAGGAATATATTATTATGCCCAGCTATACAGGCAGATCGGAGCCGCTGATTGAATTTGGTATGAACGACTGGGTTCCAGACACAGGTTTCACCGTAAGACTGGACAAAGGGATGGCAGCCTGATGAGAGCCTTCACTTTGCATCTGAAGTAGAGAGACGCCCTGAAAACATCGTTTTCAGGGCGTCTTTTGTTTGCGGCCAATACTCCGTATTGATCCTGCGGAGAGTCCGGTGTCGCATAACCCCGCTGTCCCGGAGGAATAAATATGTTTACGGTAATCGGTGAGCGGATCAATACCACGCTCAAAAAGGTTCAAGCTGCCGTCGCAGAAAAGAATGCAGACTATATAGTCGATGATGTGCGTGCTCAGCAAGCGGCTGGAGCAACATATATCGACGTCAATGCCGGAGCCCGCATCGGACATGAGGATGAAGATATGTGCTGGCTTCTGAAGGTGATTCAGCGCGTTACGAAGCTTCCTCTGTGTCTTGACAGTGCTGATCCGGCTATTCTCGAGAAGGCCTTCGGATTGGTTGAACAGACGCCGATGATCAATTCTATCAGCTTGGAAAAAGAGCGTTTTATTCCAATGATGGAGTTCCTTAAAGGAAAAGATTGCCGCATTATTGCCCTCTGCATGGATGATAGCGGTATGCCGAAAACCGTGGACGAAATTGTTCAGCGCGCCGCTCTTTTAGTGAAGGAGCTTGAGTGTGCAGGTTTCATACGGGATGACATCTTTATTGATCCGTTGATGCAGCCGATGAGTGTAGATGTCAAATTCGGCACCATGGCAATGAATGCGATCCAGCGGATTATGGGTGAACTGGAGGGGGTACATACCACTGGCGGGCTCTCCAATATCAGCTACGGTTTGCCCCAGCGGCGCTTTATCAACCGCACCTTCCTCTCCATGCTTATCACTTCTGGTTTTGACTCGGCGATTCTTGACCCCCTTGACCAGGATGTTATGGCGACAGTAAAAACGGCAGAGATGCTGGTCGGCAACGATAAATTCTGCATGAATTATATTAAAGGAGTCCGGGCAGAAGAGATCGTTGCCTGAAAAAACTCTGAAAAATCCCATAAGTGGCAGGTAAAAGGCTCTCTTACAGGAAGACAGCCTTTTTCATGCCTGCATCTGCTGATCTACCGTACCTTTCTTGAAAAAGAGGATGGAGAGCAGGATGCCGTAACATACCACCGCTGCCACGGCAACCGGCGGATAGAAATAGCCAAGCGGACAGAGCAGCAGCACCGTGACCCAGTGGAGGAGAATCACCCTGCTGGAGTGGAGCTGGATGGGGAAATCCTCATAGCGGCTGATTACCGCGAGACCGCTCAGGTTCCAGCCATAGAGCGCAGTAAAGGCGTGGAGGCGGATTAACGGAATGGCGTAACGTGATTCGTAATATGGTGAAAATTCAAGAAAAATATACATGATTCCGGTGATTGAAGTGATAATCAGAAAGAAGATGCCGGAGATGAGAAAGGCCTTCTGCTGCAGTCGGGTTCCCTCCTTCCAGAAAAGATAAAGAATCAGGGATACGGAGAAGAAGAGAAAGAGGGAGATGAAAACCTGTGGGAGAAACCAGCCGCAGAGAATGAAGAGAAAAAAGATGATAACCCCGAGGTTGATCGCCCAGAAGGAGAATTCTTTGAAAAGTGGGCCTGGGAAGGGCAGATGGTTTTTCATCATTGAGAAGATCACCGACAGGCTGATCAGCGAGACGGGAAAGGAGTAGCCAAGGAAAAAAGTGTCCAGTGTCAGCATGCGCAGGTCAAACCAGTGGGTGAATTCACTGTTGAGGATGGCAAAGCTGGAGATGATCAGTCCGAGGCTGAGGCAGAACAGGGATGCCTGGTGAAACTTGCGGGTAATTGGCTCCGTCAGGGTGAAGAGTGCTTTTGGCAGGATGGAGCCGAAAGAATCGATACGGATAGATTCTACAATCAGCGCGAGCAACAGGGGAAGGAACAGGGTAAGCATGTAGCACTGGAAAAAAGCGGCCGCAGCAAAAACGATGGAGAGAAGGAAAAAGGCCTGTACCCGCAGACTTGCTGTCCTCCTGCCCTCGGTGTAATAGAGGATAATGGAGCCACCACTGACAAGGTTGAAGAGAAAGATATGCAGTCTTTCAAAGTTCATTTTTGCCGGGTCTACAAGGTGATGGAAGAAGCCGAAGGCGAGGGCCAGTGTCATGACGACCCAGAGGGTTATTTTAAATGGGGTGCTCATTTTGCTCAAAGGAAAAGGTTCAGGAGTTATTTCCAGCGGCCATACATCGCCCGCAGAGCAGCTTCCAGCTCAGGGTGACGAAAGGTGAAACCGGATGCGATAAGTTTCTGGCTGGAGACCCGGCATCCCGAGAGCAGCATCTCGTTCGCCAGTTCCCCGAAGGTCATCCTGAGAAGAGGTGCAGGGAGCGGAAACAGCAGGGGACGCCCTGTAACACGGGCGAAGGTGCGCAGAAATTCGCGATTGCTGACCGGATTCGGGGCAGCCACGTTAACCGGCCCGCTGAGCCTCGAACAGGTGAGGGCGTGGAGCAGGGAAGCGGCCATGTCATCTATACTCACCCAGCTGAGTATCTGCTCTCCTTTGCCGAGAGCGCGGATGCATCCGCAAAAACTGGCATCAGAAATTCTCTGCAGTGCCCCGCCCTTTGGGGTGAGACCGACGCCGAAACGCATCATTACGGTGCGCATCCCCGCAGTCTCCGCCGCCTGTGCCTCCTTTTCCCAGTCATGGCAGACGCGGGAGATGAAATCTGCAGCAAAGGGGTGAGTTTCATCTGTGGGGGTATCTCCGCAGTTACCATAGCAGCCAATGGCGGAGGCGGAGATAAAGACAGCGGGGCGCTGCCGGAGAGAACTCAGGCTGTTCACCAGCAGGCGTGTTCCGCGCACACGACTCTCGAGTACCTGCCGCTTCTTCTTCTCCGTCCAGCGGTACAGGCCGATGTACTCTCCGGCAAGATGAATTACGCCATCGAATGGCGGTGCGCCGCTCAAATCAAGGTCGTTATTGTCGATATTCCAGCGAATTTCTCGTCGCGCTGGATCTGCCTTGCGCCGCACCAGCCGCCACACCTCATGCCCTCCAGTGGTGAGTAAAGATAACAATTCCCTGCCAAGTACGCCACCAGCTCCACTGATGAGAAGACGCAGCGGGCGACTGCTGTAACGCTGGTGCAGGAGAATATCGGCACGCAGCTGCTCCTCGCGGTGACGGAACATGCGCTCCAGACTGTGCTGTGCGGCCTGGCGCAGAGGCCTCATCATGAACCGTTGCAGGGGCAGCCGATATTCAACTCGGTCTTCAAGGTGGCAACCGCTGTTACTCTCAGAAAAGAAATGCTGGTGGGACCAGCTGGCGAAGGGGCCGCGCTGCTGGATGTCGTGAAAACTGTGCCCGGGATTATTCTCAAGGTGCAGGGCGTGGAATTCAAAGGAGAAAAGCTTGAAGGGGCCGGAGTGAAAGCGCAGGTGCACTCTCGCTCCGGCCTCTATACCACCCTTTTTCTCGAGTATCTCTACCTTTTCCCATGGTGGGAGCAGGCGTTCCAGTGCCCCCTCTCTGCTGTGCCAGTCGTAGAGTTCCTGTGCAGAGCAGGGATATTCGGAGGTATGGGTGAAGAGCAGCGGTGGATAAACCATAGGACTCCCCTGAGGGCTATTTAATTTTCCGTCTCGGTATCTTTCTCAATTTCTTTTCAGCGAGGGCTTTCCGCCCGACTTCATAACGTTTCTCCGCCTGCTCAATGAACAGTGTATGGATAGAAACCTCTCCACCGGGCTTGTCGCTGTGAAGCTGTTTATAGGTTCCGTCCGACTGCATCTCCCAGACATTGCGGGTGTTGCTCAACTGGAGATTAATAATATTACGCAGTTTCTCTTTATTGGCAGGAGTTTCAATGGGAACACAGACCTCAACCCGACTCTCCAGATTCCGCTTCATCAGATCGGCACTGCCAATGAAATATTCCTCATCGCCGTTGTTTTTGAAGTAGTAGATACGCGAATGTTCAAGAAACTGACCGACAATAGAGACGACCCTGATATGTTCAGACAATCCCTTGATTCCGGGGCGCAGACGGCAGGTGTCGCGACAGATGATGTCCACATGCACTCCTGCCTGTGATGCGCAATAAAGGGCGGCAACCATGTCTGAATCTTCCAGAGCGTTGGTCTTCAGCTGAATGAGTGCTTCCGCTCCCTGTTTGTGATGCTCAATCTCCCGTTCAATTTTCTGCAGCAGCGCTTTCTTCAGCAGTTTTGGTGAAGGCAGAATTTTTTGATACTGCCGCATCGGCGTATAACCGCTGGTGAGGTAGTTGAAGAGTTCGGTGAGGTCCTGCCCTATCTCCGGGCGGCATGTAAGCAGGCCAAGGTCGCAGTAGCCGCGGGCAGTGCCGGAGTGATAGTTCCCGGTGCCGATGTGGGCATAGCGCTTGAGGCCATCGTAATCCTTGCGCAGTACAAAGATCAGCTTTGAGTGTGTTTTCAGGCCGAGAACCCCGTAGGTGACATGGATCCCCGCCTCCTCCATGAAGTTGGCCCAGCGGATGTTGGCTGATTCGTCAAAGCGTGCCATCAACTCCACAACCACTGCCACCTGTTTGCCGTTCTGGGCAGCATCAATGAGGTATTTAATGATGTTGGAGTGCTTGGCGGTGCGGTAGAGAGTCATCTTTATTCCGAGGACTTTGGGGTCAGTACTGGCTTCCTTTAGAAAGCGCTCTACAGAGGAGTTGAACGACTCATAGGGATGTTGCAGCAGTACATCCCCATGCCGGCGCAGGGTGTGGAAGATGTTGGGGTCATCACCAAGCAGTTCCGGGTTATCCACCGGATGATGGGGCGGAAAGTGGAGTGCGGGATTATCAATGAGGGCAATCTGCATCAGGGCGCTCATGCCAAGGATACCCTCAATCTCATAAACATCCTCTTCTTCGTCGATATCAAGCTCGGCGGCAAGTTTTCCTTTGTGCAGGGGGAGGATTCCCTTATCGACCTCAAGGCGCACCGTCTCTGCAAATTTACGGTCCCGAAGGGAGGACTCAATCATCGACAGCAGGTCATTGGCCTGTTCTTCGTGGCGCTCGGTGATGGCGTTACGCGTAACCCGAAATGCCTCAATGGTTTCGATAACTACGCCGGGCAGAAGGTGCTCAATATTGTTGGCCACCAGATCTTCAAGAAGAATATAGGTCTGCCCGCGACCCACCTGGATGAAGCGTGGAAGATCTGTGCTGGTGGGAATCTTGATACGATTGAGGTGGCTTTGATCTCCCTCGGGGGCGCGCACCGATACCAGCAGATTGATGGAGAGATTGGAGACAAAGGGAAAAGGATGAGCCGGATCCATCCCCTGGGGGGTAAGCAGGGGATAAATCTCCTGCAGGAAAAGGTCATCAATGGCGTCCCGATGAGCCTTGCTCAGTTCACTGTAATGCGTAATGACAATCCGCTTGCTCGCGAGCAGTTTAATAAGCTTTTTTTCCAGCAGGAGTTTCTGTATCTGAATATCGCCCACTACTTCGCGACAGGCATCAATCTGTTCCTGAGGCAGTCGTCCATCCACCGAAAGGTTGGTGACGTTGGCCCCGACCTGCTGTTTCAGGCCACCGATGCGCTTCATGAAAAACTCATCAACATTGGAACCAACCACAGCAAGCAAAAAGACCCTCTCCAGAAGGGGATTACGATCATCTCTGGCTTCTTGAAGGACACGTTTGTTAAATTCAAGCCAGGTCAACTCCCGGTTGAGATACCATTCGGGGGAACTGAGATCGAATTTTTTGACGGTTTTTCCGGTAACGGCTGGTTCAGGTTTTGTTTCCATACGGACTCCTGCATTGGATCATTTTTTCGGGATTCAGCCTTCACTTAATCGATTTGCATACAAATCTCACTTATTTTACCATGTACCCATAATATACTCTGCATTGTTAAAATTATGTTAAAAGTTATGTGGAAAACAGTGTGCATATCTTGCCCTGTTGAAGAGGGAATGATACTGTGACGCAATGAACGCATAACCGTCTGTTACAGGGTGGAGGCCGTCATGGTGAAAGAAAAAAGTAAAAAGAACAGGAGCATTCAGGGTACCTTGAAACAGCTTGTATTTCGTTCATATTCAAGGCACAGGAGGAAGTTTATCGAAGGTATCACTTTGCTATCGGATTTTGGCACTTACCTCCGAAGATAGTTTTTGGGCTGTAACGAAGAAGATGGGCGATTATTCGATGTTCCCTTCAGTCTATCGTGAAAAAGCTGATCAGGTAATACATTGAAAAGCAGCGCAAATAAAGAGGATTTTTCATGAAAACAAAAACCGCGAGACCGTTCATCTTTATGGCCGATCTCACTGTTACCCGGAGCCGATTGCAGAAAAACCTCCTTGCCAGTTCCAGCTTGTCCCTGATGATGGAGAAAGGAAGAAAGTGGCCCGGGCACATTATCGATACATTTGAAAATCTCCTGCTGAAGGCCGGAAAGATTCTCTTCGATGTCAATGATACCCTCGTACTTGTCGACCTGCAGTGTGGGGACACTGCGGAACAGAATATCACCGGCGTATGGCGGTTTGTTGATCAGCTTCCTGACGGTCCTGTGACTGAAGAGTTACGTAAAATAACTGCGACGCGCGCTTTTCTGCCGGTGGGGAAGGGGAAGTTTCGGCTCGACAGCGGCCTGCTGCTTGATGATGAGCAAAAAACTCTTGCCCGCTTCCGGCAGACCGTACTCAAGTGCGGGGAAAAACATCTGACCCTTGGTGTAACCACCATGCTGCGCGGTTACGCCGCCGAACATCAGATGCTGGCAGAAATTCTACAGAAATCGGGGGCGCAGAACTGTGACAGTTTTGAAGACCTTTATCGGCGGCTCGGTATCAGTGACAGCAGTTATACTGCCAGACCCGTGCTTGCCCTTGCCGCCGATACCACCGTAAAAAATGCAGCGGTAACCATTATCTGCGCTCTCCTTGCTGTTGCCCGTCAGAATGAGGCAGGGGCAGCCGCCGATATCGACAGTGAATTTCTCCACGACTACCGTGTCAGTCTGCGCAAGGTTCGCTCGGTGTTTTCTCTCTTTAAAGGGGCTTTTTCCGTGGAGGAAACGGAGGTACTCAAAGAACAGTTTGCTGAACTGATGCGGCCGACCAGTCAACTGCGCGATCTTGATGTTTATCTGCAGAGGGAAGAAGAATATATGGCGATGGTGCCAGAATCCGCCAGAGAGGGGCTGGGGATTCTCTTCAGCTATCTCGAAGATGAGCGTGAACTCACCCTGCGGACAGTGGTTACCTGCCTGCGCAGTGAAGACTACAGAATTCAGATGGAGACGCTTACCCATAAATTCAGCAGAGCGAATAATCTGAAAAACGGCCCAAACAGCAGCAGCAGAGCTTGTGAAGTCGGCAGCAGCCTCATCTATAAACGCTATCGCAAGGTGTGCCGGATCGCCTCTGAAATGGACAGCTCTACGCCGTCTTCCGAGGTCCATCAACTGCGGATTCACTGCAAAAAGCTGCGTTATCTGATGGAGTTCTTTGCGCCGTTTTTCCCTGAAGAGGTGATTGGTCTGCTGGTACGAAATCTGAAAAAAATGCAGGACAACCTCGGCAACTTCAACGACTACTCCGTGCAGCAGCACTTCCTGCAGAAAATTCTCAAGGAGAAGATGGATGCTTTCGCAGATGATGAACTGACTGTTTCAAACAGCATTGGCGCATTGACAGCCATGCTGCATCAGAATCAGCTCGCGGAACGGCAGAAGGTGGAAAAAAACTTTATGCAGTTCAACAGTGTGGAAACGAGGACTCTGTTCAGACAGCTTTTTTCCAGTGAAAAAGGAGACACACAATGAAAATACTGGCCTGTTACTCCAATAAGGGGGGGGTTGGGAAAACCGCTTCCTCAGTCAACCTTGCCTATGCCTGTGCGATGAGCGGTCGCAAGACTCTGCTCTGTGACCTTGACCCGCAGGGGGCTTCCGGCTTCTATTTTCGTGTGAAACCCTCTAAAAAGCTGCAGGACCTCGCATTTTTCAAAGATCAGGAAAAGTTGCTGGATTCGATTCGTGCATCAGATTTTGAAAATCTTGAGTTGTTGCCCGCCAACATGTCATTCAAAGACTTTGATATTTTTCTAGACAGGATGAAAAAGAGTTCTTCCCGACTAAAGAAGGCTCTGAAGGTGACTCGCAGTGAGTATGACGTGGTGATTCTTGACTGCCCGCCTAATATATCCATGCTTTCAGAAAACATTTTCCGTGCCGCTGATCGCATTGTGGTGCCGGTGATTCCCACCACCCTCTCAGCACGTACCCTTGAGCAGCTCTACGCCTTTTTCAAGGAACAGGGCTTTTCGCAAAAAAAGTTATTGCCCTTCTTTTCCATGGTGCAGATGAATAAAAAACTGCACAGGGAGACTATCGAGGCACTGCGGAAAGAGTATAAAATGCTTAAACCTCAGGTTCCATTTTCAACAGATGTTGAGCGGATGGGAGTGAACAGGGCGCCGGTGGCAACCTTTGCCCCGAAAAGTGCGGCGAGTGATGCCTATCGGGCTGTGTGGAAAGAGGTGGAGACTCATCTTTAAAAGCGCCGCGAGATATCGGAAGTTCAGTCGCGGTCGCACTGCATGAATTTCCCTCTGCCACGGCAGACCACTCTGCCATCGATACAGATCTCGGCGCGGAGCAGATAGAGCGGCGGTAGAGTTTCTTTAACTCTCGCATGGATCTCCAGCTCTGCTTCACAGGGTACAGGTTCAAGAAAGCGTACATTCAACTCCCCGGTGAGCGCTTTGATCCCCTGAAGGAGGAGACAGTTGGCCATTGCCGTGTCAAGAAGGGAAGAGAGTACGCCCCCATGGAGGATTCCGTCGTAACCCTGGAGTCTTGTGTTACCGAAAAAGGTTGTGCAGACACCACCCCGGCCATCCTCCTTAAAACCGAGAGAGAGAGAAAAAGGATTATCCAGACCACAGGTCGGACACATGCTCTTCTTGTTGATTTTCTGATCGGATTGCTTCTCAAATCTGCTTGAGTTCAACTCTGACACGTTTTTCATCTCACGCCTTTTTCACGGCATTTCTGCCGCTGTGTTTAGCTTCATAAAGAGCGGTATCCACCCGGTACAAAAGTTCTTTCACGCTTTCATTACCCTGAAAAATCGTTACTCCAAAGCTGGCCGTCATTGGACAGCCTGCCGTAAACTGATGAAACTGAATCTGCAGTCGCAACTTTTCTGTCAGTGCCATTGCCCTGTCGATGCTGGTCTGGGGAGCACAAGAAGAAATTTTTCTCCTCCAAATCTACCGGCAAGATCACTCCGACGGACATGGGCACCGTAGAATATCGGCAATCTCTTCTCATACCGTATCTCCGGCAAGATGGTCAAGGGTGTCGTTAACTCTTGTAAAGGGGTCAAGATCCAGGAAAACAATGATGACCGGAAGCTGGTAGCGGATGGCCATCTCACATCTGGCGTCGAGAAAATCATTGAGTGCCTTGCGGTTGGCAAAGCGAGTGAGTGGATCGGTAATGGACTCTTTTTCAGCCTGCTTCTGCGCATCAATATTACGTATGATGATGATTTTATTTCTCTTGACATCCTTATTTACGGGTAACCGGGCAACTGTGCAGGTCGCCCTGAAGGTAGTATTGTCGGCGGTTTTGATTTTTACCTCAACCTGTTTCCCCCGGTAAAAACAGGGCCGTCAGCTGAAATGAGAAAATCTTGCCAGACGCGTTATTTCAGCTCTTTGGTTTTGAAGCCTGTTTTTTCGAGAAAGACAAGGGGGGGGCTCTGAATGCGGTCTTCCCCGTCCACAGCAACATACATGAGGTGCTGCTGGACAATATTAATCCATGCAAAAATGAGCTGGTTGCTGCCCTTGAGTTTTAGCTGCAGACGAAACGGCACGCCTGAAAGATAAAAACCGGCAGGAAGGCTGAACAGGCAACCGATGCGGAGACGGTCAGCAGGCGGTAGATGAGCTTCTTTCTGTTCGCCTGATCATCACACTTTTCGATGAAGACAAGACGGATATCCTGGGCAGCGGGAAATTCTCTGGAGGCAGAAGTTTGAAAAAAAACGTCGCTGGAAATGGATTCGAGTTTGCTCAAATCAATTCGTCCACGATATTTGTCGAAGATATTGTTACCGCTTTGTCGGATTCTTAACCAGTTTTTATCTGCACAGGGAGAGAAAAGACAGGTGCCGTCACCTTCAACCAGTACGGTGTTAAAGTGGTTGGGGCGGAAGATTTTTTTGCAGAAGGCTGTCGGCGAACAAATCAATTATAGTTCTTCCCCTGGTCTTCCCATTATAAACAACAGGTGATGAGATCGCAGGGTGGGGTAAGAGGGGCCTTCTATGTGCTTATTTTCTACGTTGAGGCCAAACCGTGAGACATGACAGTTTTTTTGTGAGGTTGATGGCGTCGCGAAAATAGTCGCAGGCAGGCTGATCCTGCATATGTTCGTTTGGCACAATAAAGGGCGTGCCCCCGTCTGACGGCGATTTTTCCGAATCTGTTCTTTTCCCTTGTGATCAAGAAAACGGACCTGCATAGAGGCTGCATTATCGGCAGAAATGGCGCGAAAGAGATTTTTTGCAATCGTAAGGTGTTCTCCATCCAGATTTTTCAGCCAGTAAAAAAACAGTGGGGTCTCCCGGAGCTTTTGTACTGAATTCTCTGTCCTGTGGATGGTCTCCGTAAGAAGCTGTCTTTTTATCTCCAGTTTATTTTCCTCCGCATTTTTTAAGGAAAGCAGCATGCGGATGGTATTTATACCATTCCTCCACCCCTGCCGTGAGCAGCATGACAATGGTGCCGAAAAGGATGAAAAACAAGAAAAACAGTTTATTATGGGTCCCTTTATATCTTGATTTCGTTAACTCTTATATAGTGTGCAGGATCTTTACTGATAAGTTGTATCTCTTACAAGTATTTATTAAAATTAGCAGGAAAAACCCTTTATCTGCAAGCTCTATGGATATTTATTTTCCAGATCATGGAAATTGCAAAATGAGCGTCTGCCGGGTAATCTGCCTGTTTCTGCCAGGGATCGGGGCAGGAAACAGCTGTCCCCCTGCGTCGGCAGTGTGCGAATTGGACAAGTTGAACTCTTGCCGGAAGTGACAACTTCGGTCAGAGTGTTCTAAGGCGCAGTTGTTTTACAGACAGTTTCCGTGGCTTTCATTGCAGAAAACGGACACCGTGTCGTCTTTTTATTCTCTTTTTAACGCGTTATATTGAATTTGTTGCAGGACTCTTCGTCTGCTCCTTACTTTTTTTCTTTTCCCCCCGGAGGTTTTTTATGAAACGCTGGATCTGTGGTGTCTGTGGCTATGTACATGAAGGTGAGCAGCCCCCTGAGGAATGTCCACTCTGCAGTGCTCCCGCCAGTGAGTTCACTGAAGAGACTCCTGTAAAATCACAGTCGGAAGAATCTCCTTTGGAGGATGCGATCAAAGTCGAGCAGTCTCCTGACTCTGAACTTTCCCCCGAGGTAAAGGAAGGCTCGGAAGAAAAGAGAACAGCCAGAAAATGGCGCTGCACCGTCTGTGGATATATTCATGAAGGGGAACAGCCCCCTGCGGAATGCCCTGTCTGTCATGTGGATGCGAAGAAATTTGTTCTCATCGACAGTGAGGAAGATAAGCGGCTGCAGAATGAAAAGGCTGCAGCTGCTGGTGATAAGCGCGCAGAAAAAAAGGCTGCTGCAGAGGCTGTAGAACAGAAGCAGGCGGTGGAAAACATGAAGAAGTGGAACTGTTCTGTGTGCGGCTATATCCATGAAGGGTCTGAGCCTCCTGCGACCTGTCCTGTCTGCCATGTGGAAGGCGAAAAGTTTGTTGCCACAGCCAGAGGTTCAGTTGCAGAAGAGCAGGGCAGCACTGAAGGAAAGGGCTTGAAACGCTGGCGTTGTACTGTCTGCCAGTATGAGTCCACTGGCGATTTTCCCCCGGAGAAATGTCCAGTCTGCGGTGCCTCCCGGGAAGCGTTTGTAGAAATTGATGCCGAAGGTAACGTCATCGGTGCAGAACCAACACCGGAAGAAGAGAAAAAGGGCGGCTTTTACGATACCCTCTGTCATCTTCTCATAAAACATCATCTTCATCCCATATCTGCACATTTTCCTAACGGGATCATGCCTGCGGCAGTGCTTTTTCTGCTCATTGCTCTTTTCTCTGGTTCGTCCGTCCTTGAGGATGCGGCATGGTATAACCTTGTGGTTATACTCGTCTCTCTGCCGCTGGTCCTCTTTGCTGGATTTATTGAATGGAAGCGCTCTTATCGTGGAGCAAAGACATGGATCTTTCTCACGAAGATTACCTGCGGAATTGTCGTTTTTATCTCGGTGTCAACTCTTGTTATCTGGCCTCTCGCAGAGAAGAGTGAAGACTGGGGGAGTGTGGTTCTCTTTGGATTGGAACTGCCAGCGCACTGGCTTTACTTCGCTATTGCCTGTATCGGACTGTGTGCTGTGGCCATTGCCGGTCACCTCGGTGGTAAACTCGTGTATGGTGCGAGGCGAAGGTAGAAATGTCTCTGTCACAGGTTTATGAGAACATTGAATAACCAGCATTTCGTCCATTTTTTTCGTTACAGGTAAAAATTTATTCTCGGAGGCAGATGCTAAGCCCCGATACCAAAGTTATGGCTGCGGGGAATTTTCTCCTGTGCTTCGAAGATGAACGAAATACAAGGTTCTGCAAGATACCCTTGTGTTATTTCAAACAGGAAAAGTAATGATTGAACTCAACGTTGGTCTTGGGGAGCGCAGTTATCCCATTTTAATCGATCAGGGGGGATTGTCCCGTGTTGGCGCAGACCTTGCGCAGAGAAAGATTGCGAAACGTTATGCCATTATCTCTGATGATAATGTTGCTTCACTTTACGGTGCGCAATTGATCCAGTCTTTGAAGGCTGCAGGACTGGAGTGCGAACTCTTCACCTTTGTCGCAGGCGAAGAAAGAAAAACCCTCTCCACCCTCGGAGAGCTTGCTTCGGCAATGGCACGTGCCGGATTTGACCGCAAAGATGCCATTATCGGCTTCGGTGGCGGTGTGCCTGGAGATATTGCCGGATACCTCGCGGCTTCATGGATGCGCGGCATTCCCTTTGTGCAGATTCCGACCACTCTCCTCTCTCAGGTAGACAGCTCAGTCGGCGGGAAAACCGGCGTAGACCTGCCTGAAGGGAAAAATCTAATGGGTGCTTTTTATCAGCCAAAGGCCGTTTATATAGACAGCAACGTCCTTGTCACTCTGCCTGGGAAGGAACTCCTCGGCGGACTGGCGGAGGTGATAAAATACGGGGTAATTTGCGACGAAAGCTTTTTTTGCTGGTTGAAGGAGAACCGTGAAGCAATCCTCGCCCTGCAGCCCGCTGTGGTAGAGAAGATGGTTGCCCGCTGCTGTGAAATCAAGGCTGATGTTGTTGCCCGGGACGAGAAAGAGGGCGGCTTGCGCAAGATTCTCAACTATGGTCACACCATCGGTCACGCGGTGGAAGGTGCTTCCAGCTTTACCCTTATTCACGGTCTTGCTGTCTCCATCGGCATGGTTGCGGCGGCCCGACTTGCCGTGCTTAAAGGTATGCTTGCGGAGAAACAGTGTGCTGCGATTATTGAACTGCTCAAGGAATATGGCATGCCTGTCGAGGTGCCGGTGGAGCTTTCACGCCCGACCATCAGGAAGTATCTTCTCAGCGATAAAAAGGCGGAGGCGGGGAAGGTCTTTTTTATTCTTCCTGCTTCTATTGGAGATACTGAAATTACTGATCAGGTTACAGATTCACAGATCAACATTGTACTTGGCTGACAGATATGAAAGATGAAAAATTCATGTATATTGCCCTGCAGCAGGCCGAGGAAGCTGGCAGCAGGGGGGAATTCCCCGTGGGGTGCATTATTACTCTCGGGGAGGAGATTGTTGCGGAGGGAAGACGATCCTGCAGTGGTGGCAACGGCCAGACCAATGAACTTGATCATGCTGAGATTACGGCCCTGCGCAACCTCTCTGCCGGGGGAAAAAAGTATGACGCTTCGCAACTGACCGTCTACTCCACCCTCGAACCCTGCCTGATGTGCTACTCTACTCTGCTGGTCAACGGTTTCCTGCATATTGTCTATGCCTGCGAGGATGTCATGGGAGGAGGCACCAATCTTCCCCTTGACAGACTTGCCCCCCTCTACCGGGATCTGCAACCGGAGATAAAGGGGGGTGTATTACGCAGCGAAAGCCTCCGCCTTTTTCAACGTTTTTTTCTGGACCCGGCCTGTCGCTATCTGCAGGACACGCTGCTCGCCCGTCACATTCTTTCTCAGAAAATATAAATGCAATGAATACTGAAATTTCAAAAACAATCCATTTTCAGCCTGGGGAGCGTAATGTTTTCCTGCATCTTCTCACTGCCTGCAATCTTTCCTGCAGACACTGTTATATTAACAAAGAGCAGCATGGAAGCATGCAGTTGACCCGTGATCAGATTGAGAGCTGGCTGCGGCTCTTTGCCGATGAAACAAAGAAGACCAACGTTATTCTGCTCGGCGGGGAGCCGACCATGCACCCCGATCTGCCTGAGGCAATCAGTATTGCCAAAAAACTCGGATATCAGGTGACGGTAGACTCCAACGGTTTTCTCTTTCACGATCTGCTTCACCGAACCACTCCTGATAAGCTTGATTTTCTCAGCTTCAGTCTGGACGGACCAGACCCGGAGATAAATGATGCAATTCGTGGAGAAGGCGTCTATGAGGTCTGCACCACCAACATCCGCCGGGCGATTGAGGCAGGGTTCCATGTCAGTGTGATATATACGGTGAGCCGCAAAAATATCTCCCATCTGCATCGCATGGGAGCCCTGCTGGAATCGCTTGGAGTGAAGAAGTTTTTTATTCAGGTTCTCGGTCTGCGCGGCAAATCTGCGGAATCAAACAGCGAAGAGACCTCACAGGTAAGCCGGGAGGAATGGCTGGCCACCGTTCCCGGAGTGGCTGCTGATATTGCTGCGCGGGGGATCCATGTCACCTGGCCGAAGGTGTTCCTGAATGAAGATGAGACGTTTCAATGTGCGGGGAATGTGGCGGAAAATTACTTTGTTTTCCCCAACGGAAGGGTTTATCAGTGCCCTCTTTGTGAGGATTATCCCATTCACAGTTTTGAGATAAAAAATGGTCAGTTGCAGAAAATGGGGGAGTTGCGTGAGGACGCCTTTTTTAAGCTGAATATTGCTGAGGGATGTGTCATGAACAAGTTGCTGCAGCCCGATACCATTGAATATACCGACGAGGGAACACCGCTCTGTCGTATCTCCTGCTGTCTGTTGAAACAGGAAATTGGCGGCTGAGTAAAGTCGGAGACAGATGGGTGTAACAAAAACCCGCAGGTACACAAATCAGTGTGCTGCGGGTTTTTTCTTTCTGTTAAAAACACGACAGGCAAAGATCCCTGCCTCAAAGAGACCGTAGAGGGGCAGGGCGAGCAGTGCTGTGGCCATGAAATCGCCGGCAGTGAGGAGGAAGGCAAGAAAAAGGACAACCCCGGACATGTAGAAACGGGCTTTCTGAAAGGATGCTGTAGAAAAAAGAGATGTACGATCGGCCATCACCATCAAAAAGGGGATTTCAAAGGCAATGCCGCAGGTGAGAACCATACGGGCAACAAAGCTGAAGTAGTCGCCAAGCTTCGGTAAAGGCTGTAAGCCCTCACTGGCGTAACTCATGAAGTAATGAAGCAGCATCGGCAGGACGATAAAAAAAGCAAAAAGTGTGCCGGCCACAAAAAGCAGGGTGGACTGAAGGCCGATGAGTATTGTAATTTTCTTCTCACTCTCTTGCAGGCCGGGAGAAATAAATGCCCACAGTTGATAAATGGTCATCGGCATGCTGAGAACAACCCCACCAAGCAGAGACACCTTGAGATAGGCGATAAAAGCCTCGGGAAGGCTGGTGTATACCAGCCGATGGACCAGCGGCGAGGCATTGAGAAGGGGGTCGGCGCAAGCTTTAGCCAGCTGTTCGGAAAAAATCCAGCAGACACCACTGCAGAGGGCAATGCCGATAATTATACGGATGGTCCGCTTGCGCAGTTCAAGATGATGGGGCCGGAAAAAAGCGAGACTCTTTTCGAGAATCGGCAGGTCCTGTTGCAGATTAAGATTCAACTTTTTCCTCTGTCGCTGACGTTGCTGCCGGGGAGACTGCTGCAGGGGCCGTTGTGGTTTCCGCTACGGTCTCTGGTGAGGCATTTCCAGGAAGATCTGAATTTATTGCTGCTTTTTTCTGCCGTTCCTTCTCTTCCTGCTTCTGTACTTCATCATGCAGATCGCGTAATGTGCCGACCGGAGGTTTCACATCCGAAAGTGCCGCCTTCATTCCCTCTCTCCCTTCCGTCAGCTGTTTTTGAAAATTGCGCGCAGCCTCCTCAAGGTCGGGTTTGATGTCATTAATTATCTGGCCGGGGCCTCCTTCTTCAGTAAAGCTTTTTTTAAGATCGGCAGCGGTCTTTTTCAGGTCGGAGAGGCCTGCGGCAAGTTTTTTCGCCAGTTCCGGCAACTTGTCCGGACCTACAACAATGAGTGCAACGGCGAGGATGACGAGCATCTCCGGCATTCCAATACCAAACATGGGGTACCTGTGATTCTAAGGGATGAAAAGTGGAACAGCGCAAGGCCATGCCGTTTCCAGGGAAGTTCTGTTCTTGAGGACCTCAAACCGGGAAAACTTTACGGTATCCCATTGAAACTGTCAACGAAAGGGTCGTCCTGTCTGTTCTTTCTCAGGGATGTGAAGCAGAGATAAGTGGAGTGGATTATTTGACATTACTGCCTCGTTTGACTATATTTGTGCGGTTCTGTTTCAGGTTTTTTGAATTTTTTCAGGGTCGAAGTTCGAATACAGCCCATATAAGGAGATGAAAAATGGCAAATGTGGTAGTGGCGGGAGCCCAGTGGGGTGATGAAGGAAAGGGAAAAGTCGTCGACCTTCTCACGAAATATGCCGACTATGTAGTCCGTTTCCAGGGCGGCAATAACGCAGGGCACACGCTTGTCATTGATGGCAAAAAATATATTTTTCACCTGATTCCCTCTGGAATCCTTTATGACAACAAGACCTGCATGATCGGAAATGGGGTGGTTCTAGACCCGGCCGTTCTGCTGCAGGAAATGGATGACCTCAAAAAACAGGGCCTTACCGTTACTCCCAAAAGACTGATGATCAGCGTGAGTGCACATCTTCTCATGCCTTATCATGCTTTGATCGACCAGGCCGGAGAGGCTGCACTCTCTCCCGACAAAAAGATTGGTACGACTGGTCGTGGCATTGGTCCCTGCTATGAAGACAAGGTTGCCCGTACCGGAATCAGGACCGGAGATCTTCTTGATGAGACCCTTTTGCGTGAGAAATTGAAAAACAGCGTCAAGGAGAAGAATTTTCTCCTTGAAAAGCTCTATGGGCAGAAGTGTGTCGATTATGATGAGATGCTGCGTTATGTAATGACCTGCGGTGAAAAACTGATGCCCTATCTTGGTGACGTTTCCATCGCTCTTGATGAAGCGCGCAAGGCTGGCAAAAATATTCTTTTTGAGGGTGCTCAGGGAACGCATCTTGATGTCGATCATGGCACCTATCCTTTTGTGACCTCTTCTAATACTGTTGCCTCCAACGCCTGTACCGGAAGTGGCTTTGGTGTTACACACATTGATGCTGTTGTTGGTATCACCAAGGCTTATACTACCCGTGTCGGTGCCGGGCCTTTCCCCACCGAACTCCAGGATTCAGTTGGTGAAGAACTGCAGAACAACGGGCACGAGTTCGGTGCAACCACCGGGCGCCCCCGTCGTTGTGGCTGGCTTGACGGCGTTGTGGTCTCTGACTCGGTCCGGCTCAATGGTCTTACCGGGCTGGCGATTACCAAGCTCGACGTTCTCAGCGGCATGAGGGAACTCAAGGTCGGTGTATCTTACGATCTCGCCGGGAAAAAACTTACTTCCATGCCAACCAATATCCGCCAACTTGCAGCTGTTCAGCCCGTGTATGAATCAATCGAAGGGTGGAAAGAAGACATTACCTCTGCAACTTCGCTGGACCAGTTGCCAGTGGCTGCCCGGAATTATCTAAAGAGAATTGAAGAAGTCGCCGGGATCCCTGCTGATATCGTTTCTGTCGGCCCGGACCGGAATCAGACACTGCTTTTGCACAACCCTTTTGAAACTAAAGTAAAATAAGGAAAACTTATGGCTCGTATTACCTGTGAAGACTGCCTGAAGGCACTCGGTGATAATAATCGCTTTAATCTGGTTCATCTCACCGTTGAACGTATTCATCAGCATCGTCAGGGAGAACCCTTCCTCAGTGAAGGGAAAAACCAGGAGATTGTCATGACGCTGCGGGAAATAGCTAACAAGAGTGTCTCTTTCAATAATATTAATGACCTTCCCAACCATTTGAGGGGAAAGAAGGATGAAGAGGAATCTGCCAGAGGAGAAGTACATTCCTGAAATCTGATTCCAGGTGTGACGATATCTAATGAATGTTGATTATTATGAAATACTTTCTGTAAGCCGGACGGCGAGTGGTGCGGATATTAAAAAATCCTACCGTAAACTGGCCATGAAGTTCCATCCCGATAGAAATCCCGGAAATAAAGAGGCAGAGGAGAAGTTTAAATCCTGCACCGAAGCCTACGAGGTGCTGAGTGATGAAAAGAAAAAACAGATATATGATACTTACGGCTATGATGGCCTGAAAAACAGCGGCTACAGCGGGCCCGGGAATACGGAAGATGTTTTCTCCGGGTTTGGCGATATTTTTGGTGACCTTTTCGGTTTCGGTGGCAGAAGTCAGGCCCGGAGAAACGGTCCGTCGCCCGGAAGCGACCTGCGTTATGACGTAGATATTTCCTTTATGGAAGCCGTTCATGGTGTGACCAAAGAGGTGAAACTGCGAAAGCGGGAGACCTGCCATACCTGCAACGGGACCGGAAGTCGTCCGGGAAGCAAGCCGGAGACCTGCTCCATGTGTAATGGTCGTGGCCAGGTGATTCGTTCACAGGGGTTCTTTCAGGTGAGCACTACCTGCCCGCAGTGTCACGGTGAGGGAGTACGAATTACTGCCCCCTGTATCGACTGCGACGGCACAGGCCTTGTTGAGAAAGCGAAAACAGTTTCTTTGAAAATTCCCGCAGGTGTTGACAGCGGGGCCCGCATGAGATTGAGCGGTGAAGGAGAGGGCGGGCGAAGAGGGGGGCAGTCTGGTGATCTCTACGTTATTATTCATGTTGCTGAACATGAATTTTTCAAACGTGAGGAAGAAACCATCTTTTGCAGGTTCCCGGTCTCCATGGTGAAAGCTGCTCTCGGCGCAACGGTTGACGTCCCCACGATTTACGGGAGTAAAGAGCTGGAGATTCCTGCCGGAAGTCAAAGCGGAGAACAATTTGTTTTCAAAGAATTTGGGGTGCCCAGTCTTCGCAGTCATCGCAAGGGCGACATGATTGTCTCTCTTCAGGTGATGACTCCCTCAAAGCTTGATGAGGAACAAAAGGAAAAATTGCGCGAATTTGCCGGACTTACCCACGAAAACATCAAAGAGGTCGAAAATGAGGGCTTCTTCAAAAAAATCTTTAACGAAGTCCTTGGCATGAATAAAAAGGATAAGGAGAAGAAGGAGACTGAAAAATAATGGCGGAACTAACCCACTTTGACAGTGAAGGAAAGGCACAGATGGTTGATGTCGGCGGCAAGCAGGATACCGTCCGGGAGGCAGTCGCTGCCGGATGGATTCAGCTTTCTGTTGAGGGCTTCAAAAAAGTTAAGGAAGGCACTGTTTCCAAAGGTGATGTGCTCGGAGTTGCTCGTATTGCCGGTATAATGGCGTCAAAAAAAGTTGACGAGCTCATTCCACTCTGTCATCCGCTTTTGATTAACAAGGTGAACATCGAGTTTTTCCTTCGCGAGAAGGACCTCTCCATTGATATTGAAGCTGTTGTAGGGATTTCCGGTAAAACCGGAGTAGAGATGGAGGCGTTGACAGCCGTATCCGTGGCTGCACTTACTATTTATGACATGTGCAAAGCTGTCGATAAGAATATGACAATTGGAGATATTCGACTCTTAAAAAAGAGTGGCGGAAAGAGTGGCGTTTATGTTCGGTCCCCAGGGGGGTCCTGAACACCGCGCTGATACTGTGGAGGTTTTGCTGGGAGGATAGACTATGATTGCAGAGAGGATTAAGTTTTTCAGGAAGCAGTTGTTAACAACCAGAGACGAGATGCTCCTTGAGGCGAATAAGACCCTGAACGAGATGACTGAGACCAGCAATGTTCCTGATCCCAATGATCGGGCTACCCTGGAATCAGGTCGTAGTTTTGAGTTGCGCATTCGCGACCGGGAGCAGAAGCTGGTAAAAAAGATTGACGAGGCGATCAGCCGTATTGATGATGGAACTTTCGGGATCTGTGAGGCATGCGGGGAAGAAATTGGCCTGAAGCGGCTTGAAGCCCGCCCGGTGACAACACTCTGCATCAATTGTAAAACATCTCAGGAAACCCTTGAGAAGGCGACCGGCCAGTAATCCGGGGGGCAAAAACGCCAGTGAAGGACGTTCAAAACTTTATTGATACCCGTAACATCAATATAAAAAAAGTTGGGGTAAAAACGGTCTCTTATCCGATCTCGCTCAGAGATCGTTCGCGTGTGCGACAACATACAATTGCCACCGCAAACATGTATGTGAACCTGCAGCACAACTGCAAAGGCACACATATGAGCCGATTTGTAGAAGTGCTCAACAAATATCATGGAGACTTTGACACCAGCAGAATTCCAGAGATCCTCAAGGCCATGAAGGATCACCTCGGAGCTGAAGCCTCTCACCTCGACCTTACATTTCCCTATTTTACCACTGGTGTGGTTCCCCTCTGTACTGAGGGGGGGAAAGACCACCCGCAGAAAAAATATTACTGTACTCTCCACGGTTCTCTTGAGAAAGATGCTGATGTTCGTCTTACCGTCCAGGTGCCGATCTCTTTCACCTTCGGATCAGAACGTGCGGTCTCATGCCGCTGGGGTGTTGCGGATGTTGCCGTTGCGTTTCGTAATTTTTATTGGCTCGAAGATATCATTGCCCTCGCAGAGGCTGGTATTGATGAAGCCACGGAGGCCGTGCAAAGCAGTTATGAACCTAAATTGACGGCTGAATTGCTCTGCCGCGCCATCTGCTCGCAACTCCGGCCTGTACGCGAATTGCGCAGCCACACTGTTACAGTTCACAACCTTTCTGATGCCTGTGCAACCTTTGCGTCTGCCAGAGGCTGAGATTCTGAGAAAATTAACCGTTTCCCCTGTACGGGAATTTGAAGAGAGCTTACAATGCCTGATTTACTTTTTGAGATTGGTACCGAAGAGATTCCCGCTGGATATATTGCTCCGGCCTGCCGTCAGCTTGAGAATGATTTTCGCAGGATGGCACAGGAAATGGCCCTGGAATACGGTGAGGTCAGGGTTATGGCCACCCCGCGCCGTCTGGCACTGATCGTTGCCGATCTTATCGAACAGCAGGCTGATGTTGAAGAAGAACTCCTCGGGCCCTCAAAAAAAGTGGCTTATGATGCGGAAGGCAATCTCAGTAAGGCCGGGATGGGATTCGCCCGTTCAAAAGGTGTTGACCCCACCGAGCTGCAGGTGATTGAAACTGACAAAGGTGAATATCTTACGCTCAAGCGAACGGTGAGAGGGCGTAAGACCATTGAACTTCTGCCGGACATTCTTGATGCGCTGATAAATGCTCTTTCCTTTCCCAAATCAATGCACTGGGGAATAAAACGTCTTACCTTTGCCCGACCTCTGCAGTGGATCGTCGCCCTTTTTGGTGAGGATGCCGTCAAGTTCGACCATGAAGGCATTGAAAGCTCCAATACCAGTATGGGGCACCGTTTTCTTGCCAATACATCCTTCCCCGTGACCAGTGCTTTAACCTATGAAGCTCAGCTCGCGGAGAGAGACGTTATTGTCGACCCGGGAAAACGGCGAAAAATGGTTCTTACTGAAATTCACCAGGCCGTTGCTGAAAACAGCGATTTTTCTAATGGCCATGTGCAGATTGATGAGGAGCTTCTTGATACGGTAACAAATCTGGTGGAGACGCCATCAGGAGTGTGCGGGACCTTTGATGAAAAATTTCTGGGCCTTGTCCCCGATGTTCTGATTACCTCAATGAGGGTAAACCAGAAATATTTTCCGATTGTCGATGACAATGGGGTCCTCCTGCCTGGATTTGTGGCGGTAAACAATACTCGGGTAAACAATGTTGATGTAACCCGCAAGGGACATCAGCGTGTGCTCCGGGCACGGTTAGAAGATGCGTTGTTCTTTTATGACAGTGATCGGGAATCGAAACTTTCCGACCATGTTGAGCAACTCTCTGGAATTATTTTTCAGGCGAAACTGGGCACCATGCTGGAGAAGAAAAATCGGCTGGTAAAATTGTCCCGGCTCCTCGCTGAAAAAATCAATCCTGCTCTGGTTGCTGATTGCTGCAGGGCTGCTGAACTCTGCAAAGCAGACCTCCTCTCTGACATGGTCGGGGAGTTTCCGTCTCTTCAGGGGGTAATGGGAGCTGACTATGCCGAACATGACGGAGAACCCGCTGGCGTTGCCCTTGCCATTCGCGAACATTATATGCCCAAACGTGCCGGAGCAGAAATTCCCTCTTCTGATACCGGGGCAATCCTTGCTCTTGCCGACCGCTTTGACACCATTGCCGGCTGTTTTGGCATTGGCCAGATTCCCACCGGCAGTGCCGATCCCTTTGCTCTGCGCAGGCAGTCTCTTGCGATTATTCGTATTATTAATGAGAAGGGATATCGGCTTTCACTTGAGGAGATAATCGCCAAGGCGCTTTCTCTCTACGGTGATAAGGTTGATGCCTCCTCTAAAACGATTGATAAAACGACAGCTTTTATCCGCGATCGTTTTATCAATGATGCAGTGAAAGAGGGAAGCAATGCTGAAGCCGTTGAGGCCGCTGCCTCCGTGGCATTTGACGATATTGTTGACTGTCGTGAACGCATGGATGCACTCTCAGCAATGCGCAGTGATGAATCGTTTGCTGTTCTTTCAGCATCCTATAAACGTATCCGCAATATTATCGGGAAAAACAGCAGCAGTGATGTGAATACAGCACTTTTGACGGAGAAGGAAGAGAAGGAGCTGTACTCTTTTTATGAAGAAGCTGCCGTTGAGATGAAAAAAAATGTTGCTGTCAGGGACTACACGACAGCCCTGAAGGCGATGCTGATTATGAAGGAGCCTGTAGACCGCTTCTTTGATGTCGTCATGGTCATGGCAGAGGATGAGGCTGTGCGGACTAATCGACTCAACCTGCTCACAGGTATCGGTGATTTAATCCTTCTGGTTGGGGATATTTCGAAATTTCAAAAATAAGCGAACCAGCCTGAAGCGGGAATATTTTTTGCTTTACATCTTCGATGGTTGATTCGGTCTGAGATAACAGATTTACAAAGAAAAAGGCGGTCATGAGAACTTCTCATGACCGCCTTTTTCTTTTCTTACCGAGATCCTTCATGATTACGAGGAGCCCTTTCCCTGTTTTCCCTCTTTCATTCCGTGGTGACATTCACTGCGGGCAAAATTTTTCCTGTCCATGGTCTGATGAAAAACAATCAGTTTCGGTCTTTGAGTCAAAATCAACAAGGGTGATGCAGGTCCCTTGTCAATTTCGCTAAAAGTGGAAGGTCCCATACCCGGCGCCCTTAACACAACAAGGGTACTGCAGACAAAAAATTACTGTCACACATCCCTCCTCTCAGCTGGCACCATAACTGTGCAGGCCGGAGAGCCAGAAGTTGACTCCAAAGTACGTAAACATGACCACGGCAAGTCCTGCCATGGAGAGAGTCGCGATTCTCATTCCGCTCCATCCACGGGTAAATCTGGCATGGAGGATAATGGCATAAAAGAACCAGGTGATCAGTGACCAGACCTCTTTACTATCCCAGCTCCAGTACGTACCCCAGGCGGAGTTTGCCCACACTGAACCGGTGATGATTCCGGCAGTGAGCCAGATGAAACCAAAAACCATCGTCTTGTGATTCAGCTCATCCAGAATATTGAGTTCAGGAAGCCTGTCGGTGAGGATTCCTTTGCTGCGCAGGAGATAGAGCAAACCGAAGGCGGCGGCCATGGCGAAGGCCGCATAACCTATAAAGCAGGTGATGACATGGGACACCAGCCAGTTGGATTGCAGCGCAGGTATGAGGGGAGAAATTGCCATCTGGACACTCCCGGAGTTGGAAGCCCATGCCAGAGCAATTGTGGCAAGTGCAAGGTTAAGCGTACCGCTGACCCGCGTTTTAAAACGCCATTCCACAAGGAGTTGCAGTAAAACAATGGTCCACGCAAAGAAGACGATTGATTCATACATGTTGGTGAGTGGAGCGTGGCCAATACCGATCTGGTAGGACTCTATCCAGCGCAGGACAATTCCTGTGGTTTGAATCAGCAGGGCGATGGCGGTTGTCGTCGTGGCAATACGGCCGAGCTTGTTGTACATCAGATTGATACCGTAAAGCAGTGTAGCAAAGAGAAAGGTAAATGTGGATATTCCAATAAGCGTTGAACTGTCCATGGGTGCTCCTTAGCGCCATAATAAAGAATCTGAAAAACCCGTTGATGTTATCTGGTTTGCGCCTGAATCTTTTCGACAAGATCTTTCAGCTCGTGTGTGAAAGGGATTTTATTTTTACTGGCACTTCCTGCCAGTACGAGAGATTTCTTTTTATCGGTGTTGTCCTGCAGGAGCCAGATGCGGCGATGGGACATGAAAAAAGCCATATACAGGCCCACCAGCATCATCAGGCAGCCAAGATAGACCAGCGGAACGCCGGGGTCTTTTGCAACCTGTAAACCGGTGCTGAAACGCTGTTTAACCGTAACACTGAAGGCCTTGCCATCCACTGTAACTGTAGTAGGGACATTGTTGTCAAGCCAGCCTTCCCAGGGAGTTGCATCCCCATTCTTGAACCAGAATTTTTCCTGCTTCACCTTATTCTGGAACCGCAGTACACGTAAGATACCAAAAGACATGTCGTTCCACTTTATCGGCTGCTGGTAGTCTGCGATAAAATGTTCGGTAATGGTTTGCTTCTCTCCCTTATCCTCAACGTCTTGTGAGAAGGTGATAACAAAAGAGTTTGGTACAGGTTGATAAGAGGCCTGGTAAAAAGTCGTCCCCTCATATTTCAGTGGACCGTTCACCTCAATCATTTGCGTTGTCAGTTCCTTTTGATCCTGGACCAGAGATATGCTGCTCTCATACTCTTTCGGCATTCCGTTGTCGTAATATTTTATACCAAAATAATTACAGTGAATATCGTAGGGAAGTTGAAGGGGAAAATTGCCTTTCTGGGTGTAAGCGGTATGGACACTTTCCAGCTCAGGGACCCATGCAGTTGCCTTAAAACCAGTGAGCCAGCCGATAAGGGCACCTGAAAAGATAACAAGGATGGAGATATGAACAATATAGACACCAAGTCGCCCCCAGCGTCCTTTTTGCGCAAAAAAGATGGTTCGTTCTTCTTCTCTGCAGACTCCTCCCTTCCAGCCATGTTTGTTGAGAATTTTAACAGTGGTATCGAAATTAACGGAAGCCTTGAAATGAACTGCCCCCTGTTTTGCGGCGATGCTGTCGGAGTGAAGTTTAAAGTTATCTTGATGAATCAGCTTCCATGTCAGAGGAAAACGGTCAAGAGTACAGACAATCAGATTCAGTGAAAGGAGTACCAGCAGGGAGAGATACCACCATGAACTGTACATATCGTCCAGATCAAGGAGCTGGGTGAAGGTAGTAGCACTTTCAGCAAATTTGCTGATGAATTCATTGTGTCCCTGACCTGAAAAAAACGAGGCTATACTGTTTCCAAAAAATCGGTAATAGTAATCCGCTGCCTCTCCCTGGGGAATAAGCGTGCCAATAATAGATGTAATTGCAAGGGCAATAAGGGTCGTGAGGGCAAGATGAACTGATGAGAAGAAATGCCAGACAGGGTTGTTTTTTTTCATTGGTTCCAATAAGGGAGTGCGGTGAAATTAACGTTGAACAGATGTCTGCAGGTAACTGTAGAGGACACGGAGATGAAAAGAATTGATGTAAATCAAGGCAGAATGACTCTGCAGCGTCGCCACAATATAACTTTTTCCTTATCTTGGCAAATCAAAGTAAGCGTGAAAGGATCCCTGTCCAGACGTTTTTCGGTATAAACATCTCTTTGCCGGTGAAAAACCTTGCCTTACCGGTCAAAAAGCTGTAAGTAAAGAAGTTCCTTCAACAATTAACCACTTATAAGTCGCTTTTATGGGCATTGCATGCCTTCAAGCTGGCAGAGGAGAAATCAAATGGCTAAAGTATGTGAAATCTGTGGCAAAGGTCCTGTAACTGGAAACAATGTTTCCCATGCCCACAACAAAAACCGTCGTCGCTGGCTTCCTAATCTGAAGTCTGTTCACATGGCAGATGCCGGTGGAAACAAAAAAAGAATGCGGGTTTGTACTCGTTGCATTCGCTCTGGTGCGGTTGTTAAAGCGGCGTAAAGCCGTTATTGCAGTTGTACTGGTAAAGTTGAAGGCGAAAGGGTTTGTTCCTTTCGCCTTTTTTTATAGGCTTATGAAACAGAGGTCACCATGGGTAGTGAAGAAGTTCAATTTATTCCTTGCGAAGAGGCTATGGCGCTGGTTAGTGCCATTCAGGAAGAAGAGGATATCGACCAGCCCGATCATCGTATTTTAACCGTATACGGGGAGAATGAGCGGGAGCTCTGCTGGTTTGATTTTGATGAGGTTATGCACGATATCGGAAATGTTCCGGAAGAGGACAAAAAAGAGGCTGTAAATCGTTATATCCTTGAGCGAATTCCGTCGTGGGTGAAGACTTTATAAAAGCTGAAGAAGCAGTACCTGTTACCAGAAGGCCCCCGGTGTTTTACACGCCGGGGGCCTTCTGTATTCAGGGTACCCTTTATTCACTTTCAAACCAGCTGGACAACGGCATGGCCGCTATCCAGCAATCAGCGTAAAGTTCACTGGAGGGGGTCTTATGCAGTACACGACCCTGCTGAAAGACAGAAACTGCGGTGTCCGATGAAACCACGATAATGATTGATTCCGGGTGCTGAGCCGTAAAGCGCAAAGCTGAATTGTAACGCGCACCGCGGGCACGGTCTTCTTCCGGAACACGAAAACCATCAAGGAGACAGGCAAAACTGTAAAGTTTGAGATCCGCTTTTATATGTAAAGCTCCGTCAACTTTAGCAAGTGCCATTGCCAGAGCAAGATTTTCCGGATTGCGGAGATCAATCGGCGGCTCCAGTGATTGCCCGGCAAGAATTTCGGGTTCAGGAGCAAGGTCGACAACTATGCTGCAGCCAAATCCACAGCTCTCAGCTTCTCTTACGAGGGCGATAACTACATGGAATATATCATTATTCTGGTCAGCAGAGAAGTTGAATTCGAGCAGAGCCTCTTCTACTTCAAAGAGTTTAGCCTTAAAGGTGTTGGAACTGTAACGGCCGTCACGAAAGCTGCAGATCAACTCTCCTGCCATGGAGAGGAACCCCTGGCGTCCGAGATATTCAGCAGAGAGAGCAAAACAGTTCGAAGGAGGATGGGCAACACCGAGTATCTTTGTTCCATCGGAAACTAAAGAGTTTCCGCTCTTTTCTACGGATTGCAGGAGTTTGCGTACATGCTTGTAGTTTCCGAGTTGCGGGAGATCCGGTCCGGCAAATCGTGACAGAAAGCGGACACGATCCATCTCACGGGGATTGATAAAAGTGAGAATGCCAAAAGGGCGATGCCCCTCTTCGTTTGTGCGTGAAACACCGAGAATGGTTTCCAGAATCGGCGAGATGTAGGGAGAGAGGTCAATGCCGAAAACGTCAAGTGCTACGTCAGCAAGGCATTCCCGTATGGCATGTGAGGCGTATTCCCGTAAAAATTTACCGGATATCCCCGTATAGAGAGCATGATCATTCTGCAAATCGTGAGAAAGGCGGAGAATCGCATGGCGCAGCCAGTATTCAGTGGGCAGAATCGAACAGAGATTGGGGTGATGGTCGGTAAACCACATCTGGTAAAAAAAGGTCGCAGAGCTCCCCCCCTGGCAGATAATACCATCAAGCTGGGGATCATTCTGGGGTTGAATGTGCTCGTAAAGTCTTCCCGTTTTACACTCTTTTCCCTCGCACAACCAAGGTTTTTCACTGTAATACATGGACTTCAACTTGGGTTCATACCCTCGCAGAAGATTTTGCGGGTCGATGATTGAGAGATGATCGTCGGGTTTCAGAGCGTAAATAACAGCAACCCGGCTGGGGCCGGAGAAGCGGGAAAGCCCCTCTCGAACACCGCTGAGGGTTTCGTGGATGCAGTGCTGGGTAAATTCGTCGTCGGTCACAGCGTAATTTCTGCTGGAAATAATGAGGAATCAAGGTCTCCGTCCGGCGCGAAAACCCTGATTCAAATACGGCTGTTTCAAAAAGAGATGGCCACCTTATTGAGATCTTTTTCAAGATTATATTATCTTAATCTGCAAATCCAATCACTGCAACAGGGAGCACGGATTTCACCAGTGGCGGTTATCCCCGTGGCGGTTATCCCAGTGCCGATTATCCCGGCGGCGGTCATCCCAGTGGCGATCATCCCCGTGGCGATAACGGGAATTCCTCCACTCATCACGTGGAGCATAATATACAGGCCCCCGTATTGGCATATAGACCACTGGTGGGCGACGCATTTCATAGACCACTGGTGGGCGACGCATTTCATAGACCACTGGTGGGCGATGCATTTCATAGACCACTGGTGGGCGACGCATTTCCCGGTAAGGCACCGGAAGTCGCCGTCCGGGGGCGTAGTCGGAGTGGCGATGAGATTCTCGGCTGTTGCCTATGGCGAGTCCAATGACTGAGCCTGCCGCAGTCCCCAGAATGGTTGACTCGACGTCCCCTCCAATGGCCTGCCCGGTAAGGGCTCCTATGCCGCCCCCGATAAGCATGCCGTTTACGGTGCGGGGACCGGCGAAGGCATTCGTGGAAAGAATGGAAAAAAGTGCTGTGGCGAATAGAAAAAAAGTTTTATGGTTCATATCTCCTCCGTTTTTAGTGAATAATAATAACGAACGCGGAATCCGTCAGTACTGGGGAAGAAAATACAGCGCAAAGAGATATTGTACAGCGGACGTTGGGGGACATCGGGGCGACATTGTCAAAATAACGAGATGCCAGCTTAATCAAGGGGTAACCCGTTGTTCGATAAACTGGCCGCTGACACGATCCTGATATTTGATTGTAGCACTGGGGGGGACGCTGAGAGGAGCAGCAAACTGCACGGCAAATGTCCTGCGCCCGGGGCCGCTTTTTTTTAACAGCCAGGTTACGGAATGTCCACTGACCTTCCGCGCCGGCGGAGTTATTCCGGTCACCCGGCTGCCCGGTGAAAAGTGTTGCTCAACGATCAGAGTGCCCGTGGGCTGCCTTAAATCAACTACAAGCGTGGAACGGGTGCCCGAAGTTGACTGAAAAGAGGCATTCACTGCAAGGGCTGGCCCGGGGACTGTCAGAAACAGGATGAAGAGCAGTTTTACAAACTTATTTTTCATTGGAGGTCTCCCTGCTGCCCTTTTTTTGCAGAATAACAAGTTTATGCTGACTGTTATCCCAGCGATAGCCGACTCCAAGCCAGATATCTTCAATGCGGTCTATTCCCTTCTCAAATCCAGGCACGTTGCTGTAGCGGTCGTATACCAGAATGATTTCGCGGTCGTCGATTACATGATCCCGATTTTCATCGGCCCAGTGGTATTGGCCAACTTCAATGGACTGCCGCCCGGCGGTGGTATTTTCATTGCTGCCGCTCGTCGCCCAGCTGCCATGCAGAGAGATAACTGTTCCCGGTTCTCCATGCGGAGTGAGCACATAGCTGCAGGTGTCGGGTTCGGACAGCCTCTTGATCCATCGTATCTCCCCATCTTCTGATTTCCCCGCAGTCTCTGGAGAAACGTTGCTGATGGTTGTTTCCGGAGCAATATTCTCTTTCAGAATCAGAGTGACAGGCTGTTTCTTCTGCGGAACTATGGTGATACGGACCGGCAGTGAGCCCTCCGGTAATGACCAGGCAGGCGCCAGACGGGTGATTTCTGGTGTTTTGGTGGAGGGACTGAGGGTGAATTTAAAGAGTAAAAGAAGGAGCAACACAAGGCTGCCGAGCAATGCAGCGAAAAACAGTTTTTTGCGTTGATTGCGTACAGAAGTTGTCACTTTCTTCGGAACAATCTCCTCTCCAGTCTCTTTGGCAGGAGGTTCCGACGATGTCTCTGAAGCGGGTTTCTCTTCCGATAGCAACAACTGCGGGAGGGGGACACCGAGTGTTTCGGCAAGTTTTATGCAGTTTTCACGCTTAATGGAAGGATAGCGGCCATTTTCCCACCGGGAGATGGTATCCGTGGTTACCGAGACAGCGGTGGCGACATAGAGCTGGGTGAGTCCCTGCTGTTCGCGCAGTTGCTTGATGGCCGGGCCATCAATCTTCACCATCGCCATGGGGCTGAAGATCTGAGAATTCTCTTCAATCATCTGAACGTCCCGGGATTATGCCCACTCAAAACGAACGGTGTTACCAATGGGTTCGACTTTCACAGCCCGGACCTGAACGGTATCACCGGGCTGTACACCTCCTATCGACGGAAGGTCCAGATCCATGAGAATACTGGTAAGCAGCAGATGAGAACGCTTGGGTCCAGCCTGAATAACGAGGGCATCCAGCTTTTCACCGACACGTTCGGACAGCCAGCGGAGCAGCCAGAAGCGTTGTCTTTGCAGACGAACGTTATTGGCGGCACTGAGAGTCCGGGCGAGTACGGAGGTAAAGTCACGACACATCTCTTCAGTGAAACAGGGTTCCCGGTGACGGACAATACTGTTGAGCTGATGCTGCATAACGAGGTCAAGTAGACGGCGAATGGGAGATGTTACGGTAGAATATTGATTAACACCGAGGCCGGAGTGCGGTTTCGGGGAGGTGGAAAGCTCGCCACGGGGAAGCTGCCGCCGCTGGAGAGTATTTTGGTAGAGATCATCATCTTCGCCATGAACAATGCGGTTCTTCAGCGGAGGCTGGGAACGATAGAGCCCGGGAACCATTCGGTCTGCAACATATTTGGCGGCCTCTGTGTTCGCAAGAATCATCATCTCGGCAACAATGGTCCGTGCAGGCGTGTCGCTTCGGGCGAGGTTGATATGCACCTTCGACTGGTAATCGACGTGGATATTGACATCCGGGAAAGGCAACAGCAGTGCCCCGGATTCCAGCCTGCGTTTGCGGAGTTTGCGGCGTAACATCTCAAGGATTTTGATTTCTTCGTCGCTTTCCAGCATCTGATCAACCTGATCGTAGGTGAGACGCCTTGCCACTTTGATGATTGAGGGAAAGATTCGCACACGGCGCACCTCACCTTCCGGGCTGAGGAGAATCATAAAACTGAAGGCTGCACGCACTTCATCCTGGATCAATGAGCAGATTCCCTGCGAAAGGTGACGGGGCAGCATCGGTATTTGCCGTTCCGGGAAATAAATGGAAGTCCCGCGATGCATGGCCTCAAGAAAAAGCGGATCGCCGGGTCTGACATAATTAGCAACATCGGAGATGTGGACACCGATGAGGAAATCGTTTTCTTTTTTCTCTACGGTGAGAGCGTCGTCAAAATCAAGGGTAGTCGGGCCGTCAATGGTCATTGGATTGAGACCGGTGAGATCACGGCGGGCATCATCTTCAAAAAGATGGTTCGTGCTGCTCTGCAATAACATCTCTGCCTGCTGACGGGCGGGAAGGGAAAAAGTGTCGGGAAGTTCGGCCTGGAGGAGGGGAATATTCTCCTCTTCTGACCAGAAGCCGCACTTCACCAGCAGGTGAAACGGGGCATGTTCACCGTGCATCCCAGCTTCCTTGAGCAGGCGGCGGGCAATCTCCGCAGTGCTGCTGTTTTTGGCAAAGAGGTAATAATCACGCAGAATTTTCAGTACATCCCCTTCAAAGCTGCTGCACTTGCCCACCTTGATTTTTCCGGCATCCACGTCTTTGAGGACGCCGCAGCCTTCGGCAATCAACTTCTCTTTTTGAGCCTCTTTTTCAGCTTGAGTTCTAAGTTGTTCCACCCTCTCAACGCTGTTGGCAAGAATTTTTCCCTCTTTGAATTTAAAAAAGAATTTATCAACAAAAACACAGCGCAACAGAGCGGAAATTGTGTTGTCGGAGGCATCTTCACCGAAGGTCAGCTCGGCAAGAAAAGCGGGACTGAAGACATTGGTATTTTCGTCAGTTGTCAGTTCCCAGATTTCTTCCAGATCAACCTGATCCATGAGGGTAAATCGTTCCTGAGTCGTTTCCATCAACTGACGGGTAATGTCGTCACGATTACTGTTTACCTGCAGGGTAGCGGTAGAGCAGTGCACGACCCGAGAGAGCGGTAAATTCACTTCCCGGCCGTTCTGGGTGAGCAGTCGTAACCGCTTCGGTTGACTTTCGGTAACAAGGGCACAGATAAATCTGCCGTTATCGAGATATTCTATGAGTTTTCCTGCGACAATCATTGGGAGTGCATTACCTTTTCACTTTAAGATCAGTCCTTGCAATAGCAGGAAAAAGAGAGTGTAATAGAGTCGTTTCATATAAACGAATCAATATAGCGCAGAAACTGCGCTTTTGTCCATTACCAAATATTTATAATCCTGTGCTATGGAAATTAAACAAGTAGTATCTCCTGCGGGCCCTGTTCACTCGGGAATGACAGCCATTGTTGGACCGCCGAATGCAGGCAAGTCAACACTGATGAATGCGTTTCTTCGACAGAAAATATCTATCGTCAGTCCTAAACCGCAAACGACACGAAATCGCATTGCGGGAATTGTGAATGGCGACGACTATCAGGTGGTTTTTCTTGACACCCCGGGGCTGCATCAGGCCCGGGAAGCGTTGAATATCGAAATGGTGCGAGTTGCCCTGCAGAGTCTTTCTGACGTGGATCTCGTGCTTTTTCTGATGGACGTCTCTCTGCCGAGTCCCGAGAAGGTTCAGGCAGCAAGGGAGAAAGAGATGACCGGCTGGCTGGCAGAGTTGAAGAGTCCGGCCATCCTGGTGCTGAACAAGGTCGATCTTATTGCCCGCGAAAAACTACTGCCTCTCATCGCCGCCTATCAGAAGCTTTTTCCCTTTACTGAAATCATCCCGGTTTCAGCCAAAGGGCGCGATGGTGTTGATCTGCTGCTGGACACAATTATCAAGAAAATGCCCCAGGGGCCGCGCTATTTCCCGGAAGATATTCCAACCAATGCCTCCGAACGTTTTCTCTGTGCGGAGATTGTTCGTGAAAAGGTATTTCTGCAGACCAGTGCGGAAATACCGTATTCAACGGCGGTGGTAATTGAGGCTTTTCAGGAAGAGAAGAACCGGATTCTCATTCACGCGACTATCGTTATTGAGCGCCCCTCTCAGAAGGGGATCGTTATCGGTAAGGGCGGCAAAAAGCTCAAGAGTATCGGTATTTCTGCCCGTAAAGATATTGAGAAATTGCTCGGGCAGAAGGTGCGGCTTGAGCTGTGGGTAAAGGTGAAGAAAAACTGGTCTCAGGATTCTCAGTTTATGAGAGAGCAGGGCTTTTGAACCGCATTACAACTTTTCTTTTTTCGTCTTCTGCTTGGTGTAAAGGTTGAGACTCTTCAAAATGTTGTAGGCAGCATGGAGCTGGTTGTCGGCGGCGAGTCTCTTTTGCAGCGCTTCCACCTCACCTGTATTCTGTTCCTGTTCTCTGAGGTTTTCCTTTTCAGCCTCTCCCGGCAGATGATTAGCGAGATCAATCTCTTTGGGAGCCTCGCTAATCATTGAGCCTTCTTCCTCGTTGTTTTGCTCTGCCACTTCCACATCGGGGATGATTCCCACCGCCTGGATAGAGCGATTGTCCGGGGTGTAATATCTGGCGGTGGTGAGGCGGAGTCCAGCGCCGTCCGGCAGAGGAATCACCATCTGTACGGAACCCTTGCCGAAGGATTTTTTGCCTACAAGGATCCCTCGTTTATGGGCTTGAATAGCGCCGGCAACGATCTCAGAGGCGCTTGCAGAGCCTTCATTAATCAGTACGACGAGGGGGTAATTTGCGTGGGGACTGTTGTTGTGCGCGTTGTAAATGGTATTCTGGTCGGCTCGGCGTCCCCGGGTATAGACGATGCACCCCTGGTTGAGAAAGGTATCCACCACTTCGACAGCCTGGTCGAGTAATCCTCCCGGATTATTGCGCAGGTCAAGAATGAGCCCCTGAATGGGTGCCTTTTGGGAGAGGGTGCCCAGCAGGTGGCGCAGGTCTGCACCCGTGTTGCTCTGAAAATTGGTAATACGGGCATAGCCCAGCCCAGGTGAAAGGGATTCGCCTTCGACGGAGAGCAGTGGAATATTTGCGCGGGTAATTTTGAAATTCCTCGGAGAGGCCCAGCCCTTGCGTATAACGGCAAGATTTACCTTGCTTCCTTCCGGTCCGCGCAGCTTTTCGATTGCCTTATAAGCGCCAATATTCGCGGTGTTTTCATCGTTAATGGAGACAATAAGATCTCCCGCCTTCAATCCGGCAGATTCTGCTGGCGTACCATGAATGGGGCTGACCACTGTCAACTCGTTATTCTGCACCGTTACTTCAATGCCGATGCCGGTGAACTGCCCACTGGTTTCCTCCTGCAAATCTTTGAACTCTTCGGGGGTAAGGTAGGAAGAATGGGGATCCAGATTAAGAAGCAATCCTTTAATCGCACCGTTAAGCACATCCGCCGTATCTACCTCTTCCACATAATTTTCCTGCAGCATACTGAGAACGTTGGAAAAAACCTCCAGCTGTTTGTAGGTGCGGGTAAGCTCTTCCTGGCGTTTCTTCTCCTGATTCTGGGCATCGGTTGCGGCCATGGCCGGGCCCGTGAAGAACAAAGCACTGAGAATAATTGAAACTATGATCCTGCACGGGGTGAGGCGAAACATTGGTAAAATGGGAAGTCTTAACATGATATTATTTTGCCTTACAGGGCAATAATTGTTCTCGTTTAGTCGAAGTTTAATTTTATGGGAACCTTGAATAACCAGCCTTCCGCCCATCTTCTTCGTTACCGTAAAAATTTTATCCTCGGAGGTAAGCGCTATCCTCCGATATCAAACAGGGCTGTAGTAAATTTTCTCCTGTGTCTTGAATATGAACGAAATACAAGATTATTCAAGGTACCCTTATGAAAATCTTGAATAATTGATCTTTTTTACAACTTCTTCGTTACAGTCGAAAAATTATTTCCTCAAAGAGGACCAGGATCCCCGCAATAGTAACCATGTGGATTCGATAACTTTTCTTCCATGTCCTGAAGGTGTTTGAAATCTCAGAATATTCAGGAAAATTTTAATTGCATTTGAACCTGATCAGAGTCAATCCATTTCAGAGGATCCACCTGTTTATCGCCCTGTCGAACTTCGAAATAAAGGCCACGGGTAAAGAGAGTGGCTGCGTCCCCGGCGATACCGATGACAGTGCCAGACTTGATCGTTTTTCCAGCCTCCACCTCAACATTTCCCAGTCGGGCAGTGACCGTGTAAAGGTGAGAACCATGGTTGATGATCACCGCGTTGCCGTAGCCTTCAAGATAACCGGCAAAAATCACTTTTCCGGCACCGATGGCCCGAACCGAAGCACCGTCCGGGGTCTCAATTTCAATTCCTTTACAGTATTCCTGCTCACCAAATTTATTTCTGGGCCAGGAGTGAAATCGTGTCCTTACGATACCATCTGCCGGCATGGGCAGTTTTCCTTTACTTTTAAGAAACTCCTGCTGCTCGAGGGTTACTTCGTCTTTTACTCTGGAGATGGCCTCGGTAAGTCGTTGAGATTCTTTTTCCAGTCGTTGAATAGCCTTGCGGCGCAGACCGTGTTTGCCCTGCACGTCTGTTAAGACCTTTTCCAGGTTATCGCGGGCAGTAACAACTTTGTCCCTTTCCCTTTTTTCCTGTGCGACCAGGTTGTCAAGCTCGGCGGTTTGCAGCTCAAGAGCTTCCGTACTTTTCTGGTGCAGCTTGAGTGTCTCCTCGTAGGCTGCAAGGAGCTTGCTGTCGTAAGTAAGCAGCTCCTCAAAGGCATTATTAAAGGTAATCAGATCAGGCAGAGTGCGGGTAGAAAAAGTGGCATTAAGCAGCCCGAGACGGCCCATTTTATAGAAGGCGGAAGCGCGTTTCTGCAGCAGGGGCGCTTCCCTGTCACGTCGATTGTGCAGACGCTGCAGGTTCCCTTCTGTGCCTTTGATAATTTCCCGATACTTTTTTGAGTTTTCCTGAAGTTTTCTCAGTTTTGTCTGATGTTCAGCCAGTATCAGGTCCAGCTGGCGAATATCATAGATGATTTTATCCTCCTCCCGTTTAAACTGATTGTCCTCACCGCGGGCAACTGCAATATTCCCCTCGAGGTTCAGAATACTTTCGCGGTAGGAATCAATCTGTTTTTCCGCAGATGGTTCTTGAGACACCACTAACTCATCAAAGGAGTATGCACCTGTTCCCTGCATTGCAAAAATGAGGAGAAAGGGTGTAACCCGCAGAAGGTTGTACACAGGTCTCTTCTGCTGAAGGGTGCTCATGATCACCCCTTCACGAATCTCTGCATGGTTGCCCATGAACCGAGAGTACAGAGAAATATGGAGCTGAGGATGATCATTGCCATGCCCCACGGACCAAGGAAAGTGAAATCAAACATGGTCATAAAACCCGGAGTGGTAAAATGGGTTTTGATCCACAAAAAGAGAACATACAGTGCCCCGAGTCCGATGGAGGAGCCAAGCAGACCATGGAGGATGCCCTCCAGCATAAAAGGTGTCCGGATATAGCTGTTGGTTGCGCCCACCAGCTTCAACAGTTCAAGTTCATCGTGACGTCCGAGAATGGTCAGTCGAATGGTGAAGGCCACCATGAAAATGGTTGTCAGAATGAGCAGGGCACCGGAGGCGATGACAACGATGGTGATGAGCTGCGAGGTGGCGTTGAATTTCTCCACCCATTCCTGGCCAGACTGTACCTTCTGGATACCGTTGATTTTGGAGAGATAGCTTGAGAAATCCTTGAGTCTGTTAAGGTGGCCAAGGGTTTTGACGGGCACGACTTCTACCGAGGGGGAAAGAAAATTCTTCGGCATTCCGTCGAGGACGGTGGCATTCTCACCAAGTTGAGCCTTGAAGCGGTCATAGGCCTGTTCTCGAGTGATGAAGTTAATCTCTTCGACATCGTCAAACTGTATTATCTTGCGCTCAAGCTGTTTCCTCAACTCCAGGTTTGGCTCTTCGTCGAGATAGGCAATCAGACGAATATCCTCACTGAGACGATCGCCGAGATTAACGACGTTAGTGTAAACGAGATAGAAAAAAGAGAAGATCAGCAATGAGAGTGTCACCGTAAGAAGGGTCATGATCTGAACCCCCCATGTCTGGCGAAGATTACGGCCAAGTTGACGCAGAACTGTAAACAGAAAATTCATTCTTTATCCCCTCCAGGGAGCTTAAATCCCCAGTTAGAACGTTTGCTTTTCTGCACCGGCGCAAATTCATTCTCTTCCTGCACATCACGCAGGAAAAGTGCCCCCTCATTCACAGCCTGCAGGGCAGAATCCTGTTTTATTGTGCGGTGGTGCGGAGGAGAATGGTGTTCAGATGTACGGTGTTTGGTTTGTTTCAATCCCTGCGTCGATTCTTCGAATAAAGGAGGCAGCCGATCTGCCGATTTCGGAGCAGAGCAGTACTGTCTCAGGCTGCAAAATTTTATTCTGGTGATGGGACGATTTTTGCTGTCCTTTTTATACTGTGGTTCACAGGGGAGGGCGTCTGTCATAACGTTGTCGGGAAGGCTGCTATTCCCTCCAGTCTGCCGTCGGCAATCTCCAGCACACGATGGGAACCTTCGCGAAAAATCGTCTCGTCGTGAGTGGCAATGAGGATCGTGGCACCGGCCTTGTTGCAGTTGGAAAGCAGCCGCATCACGCGCTCGGTGCTGGCGGCGTCAAGGTTCCCGGTAGGTTCGTCGCCAAGAATAATCGACGGAGAGTTGGCGATGGCCCGTGCCAGGGTCACCCGCTGTTGTTCGCCATGGGAGAGCTCTCCGGTGAGGGTATCATATTTATCGGCCAGCCCGAGCTGGTCAAGCAGACTGCACACCCGATCACGAATGACCTGTGGTTTCTTGTAGCTTACTTCCATGCTGATGGCGATATTCTCCGCCGCCGTTCGTTCGGGGAGGAGCTTGAAATCCTGATAGGCAACACCCATTTGCTGGCGGAGTTGTGAGAGCTTGCGGCCACGAAGCAGATTCATCTCCTGGCCAGCAACTTCAATCAGCCCGCGAGTTGCCTGTTCCATATTGCAGAGCAACTTGAGGAGAGTTGTTTTCCCGGCGCCGCTCCTGCCGATGAGGAAACACATCTCACCCTTGTTAACAGTAAGAGAGATCTCATGCAACGCAGTGATATCATGTGGATAGGTCTTGGTAACCTTGATCACTTCAATCATTGGTTCCACTTTGCGCTGTACTCTTTTTTTCATGGTTTGTTATCTTTACGCAAAAGAGAAATTGGGGCGGAAAGTACCTCGGATTAAAGACCTGTAACTCCAGTAAATATATACGGTATTTACCGTAGAAAGGCAAATCTACTGTCGGAAAAGAGCAATATAATCCAGAAAGTGGTATTCTCCGGAAAATTTTCCGCCGGGCCCTGTGCTTCCGGTATGCACTTTTTTTTTTTCGGACAGATATCTATGAGAAGTTTCAATCGCAGTAACGATCAGCAGCGTCCTTTTTCCCTTGAACGGGGTATTCAGCCACAGGCGGCAGCCTCGGTACTCATCAAAACCGGCAACACCCATGTCCTCTGCGGAGTCTCTGTGGAAGAGAGTGTACCGCCTTTCCTGCGCAACAGCGGCCGTGGCTGGATCACCGCAGAGTATGGCATGCTCCCCTGTGCCACCAACAGCAGATTCCGTCGTGAGACGAAAGGGCAGGGAGGCAGGACGATGGAGATTCAACGTCTTATCGGGCGCAGCCTGCGGATGATGGTTGACCTGCAAACCATCGGTGAGCGAACCCTGCGGGTGGACTGTGATGTTATCAATGCCGATGGCGGCACCCGAACCGCTTCCATCACCGGTGCCTCCATTGCCATTAATGATGCCCTCCTTGGACTGGTTGAACAGGGACTGATAAAACAGATGCCGAAGGTGATGCCGGTAACCGCGATCTCTGCAGGGGTAGTGGATGGAGAAATTTGTCTTGATCTCGACTACAGCGAAGACTCCCGCGCTGAAACCGACGCCAATTTTGTCATGGGTGGCCTCGCCGACTCTGCCCGCTGGATCGAAATGGGATCCACTGCTGAAGGAAAACCATTCACTGATGATGAAATTCTCCGTTTGATGGCTCTTGCCAGAAAGGGCTGCATGGAACTTGCATCTCTCTGGGATTGAGCAGATTTTTTCCCCTTTTGGCCCGCATGGGCTGTAGACCTCCCCCCTGATTTTTTTGCAGTTTTCCCATAGTTGCAAAAAAACAGTGGCTTTCCATCTGGTAAACCCGTCACTTTTGTTGCCAACCCTCACCTTGCAAATATATGTTACGAGCATTTTTTTTAGACAGGCATTACTTCTGGTGGGCCTGGGGCGTAGGGCTGCTTCTTGTCCTCATGGTGGTATACCAGGTTCTGTTGATGCTGGACTTTAACGACTGGTACAAGCAGTTTTACGACCTTGTGCAGACCCCTCACAAGCATCACATCGATGAATTCTGGGGGAGTATCAAAGTCTTTGCCGTGATCACGGCACAATACATTCCACTGCAGACCCTCAACGCGTGGGTCAGTCGTCACTATGCCTTTCGCTGGCGCAAGGCCGTTACCTTCTCTTATCTTTATAAATGGCGTACAGTCGAGCGTGATATCGAGGGGTCAAGTCAACGTATTCAGGAAGATATCCGTCGTTTTTCTTCCACCATTGAGAGTCTCGGTCTGCAGGCACTGCAGGCAGTGCTGTTGCTCTTCTTTTTCACCCCGATTCTCTGGCACTACAGCTCAGATGTCCATGTTCCTCTGCTTGAAGGGGTGCCCGGTTCGCTGGTCTGGGTGGCGTTTGTCGTTTCTGTTGGCGGTATGCTCATCTCCTGGGTTGTAGGGATAAAGCTGCCCGGTCTGGAGTATAATAACCAGCGCGTCGAGGCTGCCTTTCGCAAGGAGCTCGTCTATGCGGAGGATAACAAGAAGGATTACGCCGATCTCAAGACCATCTTCAGCCTCTTTACCGGACTGAAAAAAAGCTACTACCGCCTGTATCTGCACTATGGATATTTCGATATATGGCTGATCTTTTTCATGCAGTTGATGGTGGTGGTGCCTTTCGTTCTGATGGGGCCGTCGCTGATGTCCGGAGCTGTCTTGCTCGGTGTGGCAATGCAGGTCGCCAACGCCTTTGAGCAGGTGCAGGAGTCCCTTTCCCTCTTCATCAACAATTGGACTACCATTACAGAATTGCGCTCCATCCACAAGCGTCTGTGTGAATTCGAACATAATATCGGTTACTGACGGGGACCTTGAAGAATATTCGATATCCCCTGATGTTTATAGTTCTCTCCTGGAGTAATAAACGTGTTCAAGGCATTTTTCGGCAGTAAGAAATGGGCAATATGGGCGTGGGGCGGCGGCATCCTCGTCTGCCTGCTCATTGAGGTAAACGTAATGCTCACCGTGGAACTGGTGGAGTGGCGCGGCGATTTTTTCAAGATGCTGCAGGATGTCAGCAGTTATAACCTCGGAGATTTCTGGACTGGCATCGGCAAGTTTACTAAAATTGCTCTTGAGCTGGTCTTTCTTGGCATGTTTTCCGCCTACTTTGCCCGGATCTACTCTTTTCACTGGCGCGAAGCGATCACCTTCGCCCATGTGCGGCGCTGGCGCGAGGTTGAGCAGGATATAGAGGGCTCAAGCCAGCGGATCCAGGAAGACTTCATGCGATTTGCGGTGATCGTTGAGTCCCTTGGGGCACAGGTGGTGAAAGCTTTTCTCACTTTGATCAGTTTTTTGCCTATTCTCTGGGCGGCCAGCGCTGATCTCAACTTGAGCTGGCTCAACAGTATCAATGGGTTGATTGTTCGCACAGCAGACTCCTGGCAGATCCCGTTTTTCTCTGTCTTTGCCGAAGGTTCAATGGTCTGGCTGGCCCTCTTTATTTCCATCGGCGGACTGGTCATCTCCTGGCTCGTGGGGATTAAGCTGCCGATTCTGGAGTATAACAATCAGATCGTCGAGGCAGCATTTCGCAAGGAACTGGTCTTTGCCGAGGATAACAAACTCTCCTTTGCCCAGCCACCGACTATAATAGGATTGTTTACCGGTCTTGAGAGTAACTATTACCGGCTTTTCCGCCATACCGCCTACTTCGACGTCTGGATTTACTCTTTTGACCGGGTCATGATGATTACCCCCTATCTTCTCATGGCTCCAGGGCTTTTTGCCGGTGTTATTAATCTTGGCATACTTATTGAGGTAAGCAGTGCCTTTGGTCAGGTCCGCGCCTCCTTTTCCGTCTTTACATCGCGCTGGACTGTTATCACAGAATTGCGCTCCATCTTTCGACGTATTCGCGAGTTTGAACGTAATATTGGATATTGAAAATACTGGAAGGATGTGACTGCTAACGAAAACGGCGGGAAGAGCAATTGCTCTTCCCGCCGTTTTCGTATTGTGGACCTGTGCAGTGTTTATTTGCGCCAGGCGGTACGATTTAGATCAAGATCGGGAAACTTATCGGCGTGAAACACCGGTCGATCTTCACCTGCTTTGATCTGAGTCCTGAAGTCATCGAGCACCCGTGTGAAGATGGGGAAGAAACCCCGGC
>JALNVI010000007.1 GCA_023231425.1 Desulforhopalus sp.
GAGTTAAAACAGCACCGCCGTGAACTCTCCCGTCACTTCAACCTTAAGGTTCGCAATCTCTACCGTCTGCGCAACTTCCGCGGAGAGAATGCCGGACTGGAGGAGATCTTCGCCGGACGGGGCATTCCCACCGGCACCGGAGAATGCTGTACGCCGAAACTCCTTCACCATGCGGCCTGCAACAACCTCCACCCCATCGGATTATGTGAGTTCTTTATCGGCCGGCAGACCCGCTCGGGCAGCTGCCACCATGGGGAATTTTATCCGCCCTGCGACACGAGATGTGTGCCGCTGCTGGGCTTCATGCTCTGCGGACTCTGAGATAAAGATTATTTTTGCAGATGAATATATTGTTGTGGCAAACAAACCAGGCGGGCTTCTCAGCGTACCTGGCCGAGGCCCGGAGAAACAGGACTGCCTCTCCGCCCGGCTGCGCCGGATCTACCTTGACATGCCGGAGCAGCCAGCGGTACATCGGCTGGATATGGCAACCTCCGGGCTGCTGGTCTTTGCCCGCACAAAGGCGGCCCACAGCAACCTCTCCTGCCAGTTTGAACGACGGGAAGTGGAAAAGTTTTATGAGGCAGTGGTTGAGGGGATTGTACCGCAAGAAACGGGTGAGATCCGCCTCGCCTTTCGCCTTGATATAGAGAACCACCCCCTGCAAATCTACGCCCCGGAACGCGGGAAACCCGGCATCACCCGCTGGCAGCGACTCACCGTGCAGGACAAGACCACCCGCCTCAGTCTCCAGCCGCTCACCGGCCGTACCCATCAGCTGCGACTGCACTGCGCCCACCACCCTGGTCTCAACTGCCCGATCGTCGGCGATTTTTTCTACGGCAACGGGAAAGATGGCACACGGATGCTGCTGCACGCCACAGACCTCGCCTTCCACCATCCGCAGAACGGAGAGTGGCTGCAGTTTCACAGTCCGCCCAGATTTTAACTGAATGAGATGTAGAGTATAAACGCCAAATTCAGTCTCAATACGTTGATTTGCGACCAGGGGGTGGGGATCAGGACATTGTTTTCTGGGAGCATCGAATAGTCAGTCTTTCGCCCATCTTCTTCGTTACAGGCAAACCCAAAAAGGGGAGCACCAGCGGCGCTCCCCTTTTCATATTTTATAGCAGCCAATTCAACATCACAGTTCTTTCAAGGGAAACAGATTTCCCTCACTTCATCAAAATTGCTGACGAAATACGCCTTTAACCCCTTGCGGATATGCTCGGGTAACATCTCAAAATCCTCCCGGTTCTCCTCCGGCAGCAGCACCTCCTTCACCTTCGCCCGCCGCGAGGCAATCATCTTCTCCTTCACGCCCCCAACAGGCATCACGAGACCTGTCAGACTCAGCTCCCCGGTCATGGCAACCCCTTCACGAATCGGTCTTTTTGTCACCAGTGAATAGAGGGCACAGGCCATGGTGACCCCGGCGGAAGGGCCGTCTTTCGGCGTAGCTCCAGCGGGGACATGGAGATGAATAAGGTGTTTGCGAAAGAACTCCATCTCCGTTTTCTTCTTCACGATTGAACGGATATAACTGTAGGCGATCTCTGAAGACTCCACCATCACCTTGCCGAGCTGTCCGGTCTGCTTAAAACCAGAGGAACCGGTGAGAATGGGCACGGCCTCAATGGGCAGAGTAGTACCGCCAAAACTGGTGTAGGCAAGACCCGTAACCACACCCACCCGTGGAGTACTGAAAGGAGAGGTTTTCGAGAACCACCGCTTGCCGAGCAGGTCTCGCAACTCACTTTTATGGATGCGGATTTCCTCGTCCGGAGCCTCCAGCACTTTGGCAACCGACTTGCGCAGTATTTTTTTAATGCCGTTTTCCAGGCCCCGCACTCCGGCCTCCCGCGCCCAGCCGTCTATAATCTCGCCCAGTACGCCCCTGGAGAGAATCACCTGCCTCTCCGTCAGACCATGCTCTTTAAGCTGTCTGGGGATAAGATGGCGCCGGGCAATCTCAACCTTCTCCTCAAGGATATATCCGGGGAGCTGAATCACCTCCATGCGGTCCATCAGCGGGCCGGGGATGGTGTCCATCTGGTTGGCAGTGCAGATGAAGAGAATCTTCGACAGATCAAAGCGCACATCAAGGTAGTGGTCAAGAAAGTCGCGGTTCTGCTCCGGATCAAGAACCTCCAGCAGCGCCGATGCGGGATCACCCTGATAGCTCACGCCAACCTTGTCGATCTCGTCCAGCATGATCACTGGGTTAGCCGTCTTGCAACTCTTTACCGCCTGGAGAATTTTCCCCGGCATGGCCCCGATATAGGTGCGTCGATGTCCCTTAATCTCCGCTTCATCACGCATCCCGCCGAGGGAAAAACGGTAAAACTTCCGTCCGAGACTGCGCGCCACCGAACGGCCGACGGAAGTTTTCCCCACCCCGGGGGGGCCCTGCAACAGCAGAATAGTACCGGAAAGGTCCCCCTTCAGCTTCCCTACAGAGATCAACTCAAGGATGCGGTCCTTCACATCCTGCAGACCGTAGTGGTCCTTATCAAGGATTTTTCGTGCCTGCTTTACATTGTAACTGTCTTTGGAATAGATGCCCCATGGAAGTATGGTAAGCCAGTCAAGATAATTCCGGCTGACATTAAACTCTGGAGAAGAAGGGCTGAGCAGTTTTATCTTCTCCATCTCTTCGTTAATCGCCTCCAGCGCCTCCTCCGAGGGTTTTAATTTTTTCAAACGTTTCTCAAACTTCTCCAGCTCGGCCTCATTGTCATCCTTGGCCAGTCCCAGCTCTTTTTTTATTTCCCTGAGCTGCTGTTTGAGGAAGAACTCCCGCTGCTGTTTGGAAAGCTGCTCTTCAATGCGCCCGGAAATTTTCGCCTTCAACTGCGAGATCTCCACTTCGTTGCGCAGCAGGACCAGCACTGCCTCAAGACGTTCCCGAACATCAAGAATCTCAAGAATTTTCTGCAGTTCAACGCCGCTTGAGGTCGTCATCGAGGCAGAAAAATCGGCCAGCGAGCCTGGATCACTGAGGTTGATGCGCTCAATAAGCAGGCTCAACCCCTCTTTGAAGAGCGGGTTGTGGTTGACAAGGTCTTTGATACAGTCGATAATGGCTCCAGAGTAAGCTTTAATCTCATCGTTATGGGTGTCGCCAGAGGTCTCACGATACTCTACCCTGGCAAAGAAGAGGTTATCGTGCTTACGTATCGACTTCACCTCAAAGCGCTCCCTTGCCTGGGCCAGCACCTGCAGAGGCTCTCCCTGTTTGGGTGGGGAAACCTGCATCACTCGCGCGACGGTTCCCATGGAGTGAAAATCCTCCATACCCGCAGGCGGGACAACATCTCCATTAGCAGCAGTTTTCTGCAACAGGATCCCAAAATAGAGAGGGCGGTCCTCTTTGAGAAATTTGAGCACCATTTTCCCGAGGTTGACATCGTCAATAACGATTGGCCCCATCATTTTCGGAAACATCGGTCGGTCGTGCACCGGAATAATTACAATTTCCTCCGGTAATTTTTCAGAAGGAACAACGAGGGATCGCTCTTCGGTTTTTTCTTTTTCATCGGGAATAATTTCTTCAGCCATGCTGTCTCCTTTTCCTGAAATTATGGGCATGAATAATCCCCAAATAATAAGTCGCAAATGACGGAATGCAATCCTCCCCTGCTGTGCAACGGGCAGCGGCCAGGCACTTTCCCTGCCTTTCCCATGCACAGCCCCCAGGCAGGCTACCGTCCGTTTTTCCTTTTTTCGCGACCCGGCAACACCAGACAGGCAGCCTCTTTTTGGCCCCCCTCTTTACATATTTGGTTCACTGGGATATTTTGTTGTTCTTATGCTGTAAAAGAAACCCTAAAAGATATTCACCAGGAGGGGATCTTGAAGAATTTTGTATTTCGTTCATATTCGAGGCTCAGAAGGAAATTTATTACAGCCATGCGTTATATTCCGAGGATATTTTTTTGACTGTAACGAAGAAGATGGGCAAAAGACTGGTTATTCAATGTTCCCAGGAGTAATTCAATGGCAAAGAAAAAAGCCTTCACAGGTTCGGCGAAAACCGTCAAAGCGCTTCGCGGGCAATCAACTGAAAAAAACGCGCACTCTCCCGCCATCAAGGCGATAGTGTGGTACCGTGAGGAGGAATACCCGGCTCTGCTGGAGTTCTTATCCGACAGCCATTTACTGCCCCCGACCTGGCAATCCTGGCACGAACGTGCCGAGGCCAAACGGCAGGAAGTTGAAGCCGCCGGAGACCAGGTGCTCAAAGTATTTATCGATCTTTCAACTTTCCCTGAATGGTGTCGCACCCGTGGAATATCGCCTGATGCCGAAGCACGTTCCCAACTCGCCATTGAAGTTGCTCAATCCCACTCTTTATCACTGTAACCATCAAATAGAGGAAACTATGAATCGGGCCATTCTCATTATACTTCTGCTTCTGCTCCTTCCCGGCGAGGGCTTCGCCGCGCGCAAGGACCTCGACACCAGATCCCAAGACCCGTATCTTTCGGCGCTCGCTCTCGACGCCGACACAGGTAAAGTCTTCTTTGAGTCCAACAGCAACGCCCCCGCCTGGCCGGCTTCGGTACTGAAAAGCATGACCCTTGCCGTAATTCTCGACCAGGTAAAAAAGGGCCGCATCAATCTCGCCGACATGGTGCATGTAACCCCTGAAGCCGCAGCCATGGGCGGTTCACAGGTTTATCTTGACCCCAAGGAAAGTTTCAGTGTGGAGGATCTTCTCTACGCCCTGATGGTTCAATCAGCCAACGACGCGGCGGTAGCGCTTGCCATGCACGTGGCCGGGTCCACAGAGGCCTTCGTTGAGATGATAAACAACAAGGCAAAAGAACTGGGGATGACCCATTCCCACTTCTACACAGTCCACGGCCTGCCACCCTCCAGGGGACAGGAGGTGGACGTAACCACTGCACAAGATCTCGCCCTGCTTGCGCAATATCTGGTAAAAGATCCTCAGGCTCTTAAGTTTACCAGCACCAATGAGAAAGGCTTCCGCAACGGCGAGTTCATCATGCGCAATCATAACAATCTGCTTGATGACATGCCGGAGTGCGACGGCTTGAAAACCGGTTACTTCAAGGCTGCGGGCTACTCCATTGTCGCCACTGCCCATCGCAACGGCAAGCGGGTGATCGCCATTGTCCTCGGCAGCAGCAAGCGCCTCACTCGCGACGCACAGGCCCGTGAGCTTCTTCAGCGCGGTCTGGCGACACTGCAGTCCGGCGGCAGCAGTACCACCACCGGCTCGGCCGCAGCCACCGTTGCAACGCAGGAGACACAGGGAGAAAGCGTTTCCGCCGACGAGCAGCACAAACGTGATTCCGGAGCAGCCGTACAGATCCTTGAGAGTAACACCAGCCCTGTTCCCGGAGCAGCCGCCAGGGCAGGCACCGCTCCGCAGGCCCCAGAAAAAGAGAAGAAAACTGGCCACAACTACATGACCTTCATCTGGGGAATTCTTGCCGGTCTCGCCCTCTGTCTCATCGTCCTGCTACTTATCAAACGCAGTCGTCAGTCCCCCTACCGTTACAGCAGGTAACACCCCATGACCACACTGAAGATTGAAGACCTGCGCAAAACATATCAAGGCGGTTTCGAGGCACTCAAGGGCGTTAATATAGAGGTTGAAGAAGGCGATTTTTTCGGTCTCCTCGGCCCCAATGGCGCGGGGAAAACCACCATCATAGGTATCATCACCTCACTGGTCACCAAAACCAGCGGCCGGGTGGAGGTTTTCGGTATTGATATCGACAGGGATTTCGCCGCCGCCAAACGCATGCTCGGTGTTGTCCCTCAGGAGTTTAATTTCTCCCAGTTTGAGAAAATAATAGATATCGTCATCCAGCAGGCTGGCTACTACGGCATAACGCGACAGGAGGCCCTCGCCCGGGCAGAAATCTACCTTAAACGCCTTAGTCTCTGGGAAAAACGCAACAATCAGGCACGCCAGCTTTCTGGCGGCATGAAACGGCGGCTGATGATTGCCCGCGGCCTTATCCACGAGCCGAAACTGCTCATTCTTGATGAACCCACCGCCGGAGTGGATGTGGAACTGCGCCGGGGTATGTGGGAATTTCTCGAAGAACTCTCCGCTGAGGGGCGCACCATCATCCTCACCACCCACTATCTCGAAGAGGCAGAACAGCTCTGCAACAAGATCGGCATCATTAACGGGGGGCGGATGATCGCCAGCAGCAGCACGCGGGATCTTCTCCGCAAGCTCGACCACGAGATGTTAATCTTTGAGAGCCGCGAACCACTGCCAGAAATCCCGGCCCTCGGAGGCATCCCCTTTGTGCGTCTCCACGACACCAGAGTGGAGTTCAACAAACCGAAAGATCTGTCCCTCAATGAGATCTTCTCCCACTTCAGCGCCAATTCGGTGATTATTGATTCCATGCGCAACAAAAGCAATCGCCTCGAAGAGCTGTTCCTCGAAATGGTGAAACACTGATATGAATTACAGCATCATCTGCCTTCGCGCCATCGTCCGCAAAGAGATTACCCGCATCTTCCGTATCTGGGTCCAGACTCTTGTGCCGCCGGTGATTACTATCACCCTCTACTTCCTTATCTTCGGCGACCTTATCGGCTCCCAGCTGCGAAACATTGAAGGGTACAGCTACATGGCCTTCATCGCCCCGGGACTGATCATGATGGCGATCATCACCAACTCCTACACCAATACCGTTTCGAGTTTCTTCAGTGCCAAATTTCAACGTAACATAGAAGAACTGCTGGTCAGCCCCGCGCCAACATGGGTAATTATCCTCGGCTACGTCTCCGGTGGCATGGCCCGCGGACTCACGGTAGGAATTCTGGTCAGCCTCGTCAGCCTCGCCTTTGTCACCCTGCCAATCCACAATATCTTCTTTATCCTCCTCTTTGCCATCCTGACAAGTTTCACCTTCTCTCTTGCCGGAATGCTCAATGCCATCTTTGCCAAAAAGTTTGACGACGTCACTATCATCCCCACATTCGTCATTACCCCTCTGACGTATCTCGGTGGCGTCTTTTACTCCCTTTCGCTGCTGCCGGATTTCTGGCAGGCAGTTTCGAAAATCAACCCTATAGTTTACATGGTAAACGGCTTTCGCTTCGGCTTCCTCGGCATCAGCAGCATCAACGTCTGGGTGGGAGCGGGCATGCTGGGATTCTTCTCCATCGCCCTCTTCTTCGCCAACTGGTTATTGCTCTGGAAGGGAATCGGAACCCGAACCTGAAAAAATCTCTTCGAGGAAAAGACATGATCAAACTGTATCTGCGCGCGGACTGCCCCTATTGCAGGAAGGTGTTGAACGCCGTTGAGAAGATGGGACTGCAGGAACAACAGGACTACATTATTATTGATGCACAGGCAGGGACACCCGGTCGAGACGTGGTTCTGAAGACAGGCGGCAAGGCGATGGTACCCTTCCTCATGGATGGGGATCACTCCATGTATGAAAGCGATGACATCATCGCCTGGATCAGGAAAAAGTATGCAGAGTAAGAGTCCCGGGCGGGAATTCAGCTCCCGCCCGTCTTGTTTTTACTTCCCGAAAGATCCGTAAAACCAGTTGTCAAAGGCCGCATCTTCCAGTCCCGCATCACGAAAGAGTCCACGATTGGTAAAGACCTCAAAGCCCTGCAGTTCTTTTTGCCATTTTTGTTGGAAAAGAATTTTTTTCTGTATTTCTTCCCGCAGCGTACTCTGTTTTATTCCTGTCTTTTTCCGCAGTACAATCTCCGCATCAGGCATATAGAGACAACCCGGGCCCTGTGCGCGCAACCGCATGCCAAGGTCCGCAAAGGCCACAACAGGCCATTCCTCTCTGTCAATAAATTCGCCAGCCCTGATAAAGCGGTCGGCCCGTACCATCAGCAGTTCTGGTACGGGCAAGAAAATATCCTGCGGGAAATGGCCATTCATGTGCAGGGGATGACTTTGCAAAAAAGTGATAAAGGCCTCTATCGAAGAATCCCTGAGATCAGGAAGCAGCATTGATTCTGGCTGTCCCTCCACCGAACAACGACCACAGACGGCGGCGACATCGTCATCGTAAAAAGAGCCCTGCAGTCTTTCGATCCAGTCAGAAGAGAGTGAGGAAAAAGGGAACTCAACAAAAGCCAGATACTCTGTATGTTCCCCCCGTCGCGAGAGTACCGCACGCTGCATGGCATCAATCCGGCCACTGCTATCAGGAACCACAAAGAGAGTTGCTGTACTCCCGGAGAAGAAATCTTCTGCGGCCACAGCGACCTGCTGCGGAACGACAAAAATCAGTTCATTGTCACCCCGACTCTCTTCGAGCAGACAAGCAGCCCTGATGACGGCCTCTGCAGCTTCCGGAAAAAAGGCGAAGAGCTGAACCTTCCCACCGGGACGGCCGGTGATGCGGTAGTAGAAGTTATGCTCTCCGAACTCTGCCTCACCGGCGATACCGCGCCGCTGCAGGGCATCTGCCAGAGCTGCTCTCCCCGCCTCGCCAGCGTAGTTTTTCTCGCCGTGGTTTATAGAAGTAGAGCTGTCGGAAGCACGCCAGTGGTAGAGAATTTCCGGGATATGATGCGGTGTGCTCAGTTCGCTGAGTTTAAGCATCAGATCATAATCCTGGGCGCCATCAAACCGACTGTCAAGGCCTCCAGCCTGCTCAAAGAGCTGCCGGGACACGGCCACGGGATGAACAATGTAATTGTGGCAAAGGAGTAATCGCGGATTGTAATCAGGTTTACGAAAGAGAGAGAAGCAGGAGGCATCATCTCCGATAAGATCTTCATCGCTGTAGATGAACTCCGCTTTGCTCTCTCCAATAGCGGTCGCCACCTTGAGGAGCGCATCCGGGCTCAGTTCGTCATCGTTGTCGAGAAAAAGGAGCCATTCACCGGTAGCAGACAACTCGGCAGTATTGGTGGCTGCAGAGATACCACCATTTTTCTCGCGGAAATGCAGCCTGATGCGGGGGTCTTCTGCGGCAAAGGTCTCCAACAGACAGCGCACTTCAGGATCACCGCTGCCATCGTCTACAATGCAGAGTTCCCAGTCCGGGTATGCCTGATAGAGCACCGAACGGATACAGTTATTCAAATAGTGCAGATCAGGTTTGAATACCGGAACGAGAACAGAGATTCGCGGCCGACGCGCAAGGCAGCGAACCCGGCGGTCGGTCACCACTCCGTCATGCACTCCATGGCTGATATAATGGAGCAGCCCCTGCGGGTAAAACTCCGGCTCAAAACAGGGGGAGGGAGGAGCTGTAACTCGACCAGTCGCAAGACAGCAAATATAGTGGGAAATCGGATCTTCCTGCGCCCGCTGGCGCTGCTCTTCCGACAGCCCGGCGAGGTAAAAATGTGGATCAAAGACCGGAACCGGAGACTTGCCCTCTCTGCTGCCATAGAGTTTGTAGTGCTCCAGCAGGGTCTCAGAAACTCTGCCGAGAAACGGAGTTTTATCGAGATAATACTCCCTGTCAAACCAGGGTCCCGGCAACTCATTCGCCGTCAGTGTCGCCCCTTCAATGGCAAAAGGCCCGGGAACAAATCCAGCATCCTTTCCCTTGAGCAGATAATGCACCAGTGGATTTTCATCCAGTCCCTCTGGAAAGTAACGCAGCAGATACCAGGCGGTATCAAATGCGGGCGTTGGCGAGGGCAGAAGGGTCCACCCCTTCTCCTGCAACTCACCGCTGCGCAAAAAGTCATTTCCACTCATTCGGGCAAACTTCCGAAACAGTTTCGCCCCCGCCGGCACTGGCTGACCACCATTACTCCGGGAAAGAAAAGCGGGAGTGTAGATACCCGAACGACGGATAATGCGGCAATTTCTGCTGATAAGCAGAATGAGAGCCATTAATACTCTGGGGCGCAGATTCTTAATGGCCATTATCACCTCCAGGTCTCCAGCCATCGGGGAGCTCGACTCCACTTGGAATAACAATGATTCCGTCATGGATCGAATAAAGGGCGTAATCGCCCTCTTCCAGGCCCTCTGGAGAAATAATCACGCCATTGCCTATCCGGCAGTTTTTATCAATGATGGCGTTTTCGATACGGCAGTCCCGTCCCACACCAAGAGGAACGACGTCACCGAAGAGCTCATCTTCAAAAGAATCAACCCCAAGCAGTACCGAATTGCTGATTTTCGACCCTGCCCGCACCACAATCCGCAGCCCGATCACCGAATTACTGATCTCCGCGTTGCAGACCCGCACCCCCTCCGAGAAAATCACCCTGTCCAGAGTGGAGTCGATCACCTTCGCGGGCGGAAGAAACCGCGGGCGGGTAAAAATGCGGCCGTCATTGACATAAAAAGAGAAGGGAGGATTATCCTGACAGAGCTCAAGATTGGTGCGCCAGAAGGAACGAATCGTACCGATATCTTTCCAGTAGTCATGAAAAATATAGCTGCAGACACGGTGCGTATCCAGTGCATGGGGAATAATATCGCGCCCGAAGTCATTCTGTGTCGCATCAAGCAGCAGCTCCTTCAGCGCCTCAATGTTAAAGACATAAATTCCCATACTGGCAAGATACTTTTCCGGATCATCCGGAGAAGCAAACTCACTGGTGAGCTCCTCCGGAGCAGGCTTTTCGATAAAGCGGTCGATAACGCTGTCCGCACGGGCATGGAGAATACCTAAATCGGTGGCAGACTCCAGACTCACGGGGGTAGTACAGACGGTGACATCCGCGGCACTGTAGATATGATTGCGGAGAAGAGTTCGGAAATCCATCCGGAAGAGATGATCCCCCGCAAGGATGAGGACATACTCGGGCTTCGAACTGAGGAAATGCACCATGGTCTGACGCACAGCGTCCGCCGTTCCCTGAAACCAGTCACCGGACTCCGGGGTCTGTTCCGCCGCAAGCAGGTGAACAAACCCCTCTGAGAACTGGTCAAACTGATAGGTTGCCTGGATGTGTCTGTGCAGGGAGGCACTGTTATATTGGGTGAGGAGAAAAATGCGAAAAATTTTGCTGTTGATGCAATTGCTGATAGGGATATCCACGAGACGATATTTTCCGGCGAGGGACACAGCCGGTTTGGCCCGGTTACGGGTCAACGGCTTCAGCCGACTCCCGGTTCCCCCTCCCAATATTACTGCAAGGACATTCATATTCAGCTCGTCATAATAAGGTTATCCAACAGGTGGTGACATGTTCCCTTCAAGGGCACCCGTCTCCATTCTCGAAAAATATCCCGTTTCCAGCAGGAACGCAAGAAGATCGGGGAAGATCCCTCCCTCCGGCGAAACCCCTTCGTCAGGAAGAACATTCTTTTTTATCACAAAACTGCATAATAACTCTCCTGAAAATTATCTTTACTCGACGACTGTTGCATACTATTTTAGTAATTTCTCAAAAACCCGTAAAAACAAAAAAACATTTAAGAACAAAGAGTTAATCGAAATTAAAACGGGAAGAACGGAAAAGAGGAAGCAGGCGTTTCATACCGCAACGGATGTCATCGGGTTTTGTTGCCCTGCTTTTTTCTCCTTTTTGTCTTTCTCTTTTCCCATAACTTTTTGAGAAATTATCTGTTTTAGAGAGAAAAGATCTGGCTGGGACAACTCCTGGCTGGAACAATAGATAAGGACCTCTCCCGGGAATAACACCACTGAAGGGTACCCTGAAGAAAAAAGATGGTGACCTATGTTTACTGTTGACGAGATACTTGAACAGCATTACCCGGCCCTGAAAAAAAAGCATCTGCTCTCCTCGGTGCTTCGTCCTCTGTTGCGTCATATCCTCCACGAAAAGGTATTTACCTCCTTCGCCCGGGAATTTCCCTGGTTGCAGGGCATCGAATTTGTGGAGGGCGTACTTGACTACTTCGGTTTCAGTTATTCTGTGGATGACCGTCAACGGGAGAATATCCCCGCCTCAGGCAAGGTGATCATCATTGCCAACCATCCCATAGGTTCTCTGGATGGTCTCGCTCTGCTGCAGTTAATTTACGGAATTCGCACCGATGTAAAGATTGTCGCCAATAACATGCTGATGGCCCTGCAACCGTTACGCCCCATGCTGCTGCCTGTCGACAACATGCACGCCAAAAGCCGCAAAGAAGCACTGCAGAATATCTCTGACTCTCTCAACAACGACCACGCAGTGATTTTTTTCCCCGCCGGTGAAGTCTCCCGGCTGCAACCCCGGGGTATTGTTGATGGTCGCTGGCACAGCGGTTTCCTCAAGTTTGCCACCCAAACTCACAGCCCCATCCTGCCGATTCATATTGCCGGCCATAACTCCGCCCTCTTCTATGCCGCGTCTATAGTCGCCAAACCTCTCTCCACCCTGATGCTGGTGGGTGAGATGGTCAAACAGCGCAACAAGCGGATCAAGCTGACCATCGGCGCCATTATCTCAGACAAAACACTCTCCTCTCTCGACCTGCCCCGTGCTGAGGTATGCGAACTGCTGAGCAAACATCTCTATCGTATCGGCCGCAACCAGAAAGGACTCCTGAAGACAGAGAATGCGATAGCGAGAGGAGAAAGGAAATCAGAGCTGAAAAACGCCATCGGCGACGGTGAGCTGCTCGGTCGTACTCCGGATGGCAAAAAGGTCTACCTTTTCCAGCCGAATGGCCCCTCCCCGCTGATGCGGGAGGTGGGACGCCTGCGGGAGGAGACCTTTCGCGCGGTAGGGGAAGGAACCGGAATGCGCCGCGATATCGATAAATTTGATCAGTACTACCAGCACCTCATCCTCTGGGATGAAGATGACCTTGAGATTGCCGGGGCTTATCGTTTCGCCAACTCGGCGAAGATACGCCAGGAACGGGGAATCAAAGGGCTCTACAGTGCCACTCTCTTTGAATATGAGGAGAAACACTCCTGGTTTCTTGACTCCGGGATGGAACTCGGCCGCAGTTTCGTCCAGCAGCGCTACTGGGGCAAACGCAGCCTCGACTACCTCTGGTACGGTATCGGTGCGTGGATTCGTAAGAACCCGCAGACACGCTACCTCTTTGGTCCGGTGAGTATTTCCAACTCCATGCCGGTGCTGGCCCGTGACCTGATGGTTTATTTCTATTGCCTTTATTTCAAAGGTTCAGCGGAAGAGAGCTGCTCAAGAACCCCCTTCCGCTACAAAGCCAATATGGCCATACTGGAGAAGGAATTTACCGGAGGCAACTACCGTGCCGACTTCACCCGCCTCAAGGCTCTGCTTGCCAATCTCGGCACCGCCGTTCCACCACTTTACAAGCAGTACACCGAACTCTGCGACCCCGGCGGGGCACTTTTTCTCGACTTCAACGTCGATCCTGATTTCGGGAACTGCGTTGATGGCCTCGTGATCGTTGATATTGAGCACATTAAAAAGAAAAAGAAAAAACGTTATATTGAGAATTCAAGCTGCCTGCAATGATTCCAGCAGGCCTGCAGAAAAAGAGGAGCCGACAAAACCGCCCCCGTCAGGGTGTATTCCCTGCAGGCCATTTCCCCCTCAATTCTGGTATTATCGGCACTTGCAATCTACACTTTACGGGTAGCTTGAAACAGCCTGGATCTCGTTCATATTCGAGGCACAGGAGGAAATTCGCCACAGGCATATTTTGCTATCGGAGTACTGGCACTTACCTCCGGGGATAAATTTTGACTGTTACAAAGAAGAGGAGCAATTATTTGATGTTCCCAAAAGCTGACAGGTCACAGCTCTCTCTTGCCTCCTTCCCCAAATTCCCGCAGCCAAATCCCCCGGCAGCTTCAGACCGCCATCCTTGCAGGAAAGCGGAGAAGAAGGTCTGAGCGCACCTTTTTCAAGGTTCCCCCCGCCATTATTCTGGTATAATGCGCCAATGAAAAATCGATTGCAGCTGCCCGACATAATAAATATGGAATACCTCTTTCATGAAGACAGGGAGAACGCCCCCGCCGCTCTGCACAAGAGGGATCGCGAGATCTGCCTGACCCTCGAAAAAGAGCAGACAAAGAGTTCTCTTTCACAGACGGCGAAGCTTTTCGGCTGGATTCAAGCCCGGATAAAACAGGAATTCCCCTCTGGCGACAGCCGCAACCCCGGTGAAATTTTCACCGACACACTGCACCTTGCCTCCCTCACAGCTATCCTCGTGGGCTTTCTGTTCGGGACTCTGGCCGGAATTGCCTTCTTTTCCTATACAGGCAAAACGCCGGTAAACGTCTTTCAATTCCTGCTCCTCTTCATAGGGACTCAGCTGCTGCTGATCCTGCTGCGTTTTTCCTCTTTTCTGCTGCACAGGGTGCTTCCACAGTTTCGCCTGCCCGGGTTCTACAATATTCTGCTGGAGCGCAGCTTCAGCACCTTTGCCCACTGGCTGCGCCGGAGATGGCTGTCACGCATGAGCACCGGCCGGCAAAACAGCATCAAACAGGCCTTCGCCCTTACCAGGGTGCAGGGCGGACGCTACGGGCACCTCTTTTATTGGCTTTTCTTCTGTCTCACTCAGCTTTTCGGCTTCACCTTCAATATTGCCCTGCTCGCCGTCACTCTGATCAAAATCATCACCAGCGACCTCGCCTTCGGCTGGCAGTCTACCATCCAGTTCAGTGATACGGCAGTCCACGGTATTGTGCAGGCCCTTGCCCTGCCCTGGTCCTGGTTGCTCGGCAGCAACGCGGTTCCGGGCCTTGAGGCAATTGCTGGCAGCCGCATCATCCTCAAAGACGGCATCTACCACCTCGTTACCGCTAACCTCACTTCGTGGTGGCCGTTCCTCGTGATGTGCCTCCTCGTTTATGGCGTCCTCACCCGTCTCGCCTTTCTCCTTTTCGGTAAGTGGTGCAACAATACCGCACTGGCCCATCTGCCGCTCACCAGCCCGCAATGCAAAGGTCTGCTCCGCCGGATGGAAACCCCTCTGGTCACCACGCAGGCCCCGGCAGAAACCCTGCGTGAGACCACTTCCGCCAGGCAAACAAAACCGCACACTGAAGCATCCGCCATCTTCCCTGCACCCGTGACTGTCGAACATAAAGCACAGGTGAGGGGACTCAGCGAGCAACTGGTGCTTGTCGGCATTGACCTCTACGAACAGCTCTCCAGCCCGGAAGACGAGGTTCCCGCCGCATTAACCGAATCAGGTTTTACCCCGCTCGCTGTCCTGCCCTGCCAGAGTGGCTGGGAGGAGGATCGTCAGCTTCTGGAGCGCATCAGGAAGGAGTGGTCGGAGAAAGAGGGCATCGTCATCATTGTTGAAGGATGGATGGTGCCGCTGATTGATTTTCTCAGCTATCTGGGAGAAATTCGTGCGGCCATTCCCGCCGATATGGTTATCTCCATCGCTCTTGTCGGCCGCCGCAGCGAGACCCTGTTCACACCGGTAACCCATCGTGACTTCATTATCTGGAAACAAAAGGTGGAAGCACTTGCTGATCCTTATCTCCATCTTTTTCCCCTTATTGCACAGGAGGACGACGCATGATTCCTGAATTTGCCATCATGGGCCACCCTAACGAGGGGAAGTCCTCCGTCCTCTCAACCCTCGCCGAAGACGATTCAGTACGCATCAGTGACACCCCCGGTGAGACCCGTGAATGCCGCACCTTTCCAGTAGTCATAGACGGTCGCGAAGTGCTGCGTTTCACCGATACCCCCGGCTTTCAAAATCCCGCCCGGGTGCTGGTGGAACTGCGCAGGATGGTCGAGACCGAGAGCGACCCGCTGGCCGCCTTTCGCACCTTTGCACAGGAGATCCCAGAACTGCACGATGACCGGGAACTCCTCACGCCGGTCTCTGCGGGGGCAGGCATAATCTATGTGGTGGATGGTTCACGGCCGGTCCGGCGGGTTGATCGTACCGAGATGGAAATCCTGCGCCTCACCGGCAAACCACGCATGGCGATCATCAACTGCAAGGATGGCATCACCGAATATCTTGAAGCGTGGAAGCTGGAGTTCCGGAAAAATTTCAATTCCAGCCGCATATTCAATGCCCACCGCGCTTCCTGGGCAGAGCGGATCTCTTTACTTGAGGCCCTGAAATCCATTGACCAGGACTGGCAACCCGTCCTTGGCGAAGTGGTAAAGGCCTTTCGCCGGGACTGGGCGGAACGCAACGAGCAGTCAGCGACCATTATTGTCGAACTGCTCAGTACCTGCCTTCGCCTGGAAGTGAGAGGAGAACTTCAAAAAGAGAGCCGTCTGGATGCAATCCGGGAGACACTGCTGGAAAAATATGGCGAAAAGCTGACGGCCGAAGAACATCTGGCCCAATCCAGACTTCGCGCCCTCTACAAACACAACATATTCAACTACCAGCTTCCTCCCCATTCCCTGCTGCACAGCGATATTCTTGATGAGCGTAACTGGGCACTGCTCGGCCTGAGCAAATCACAACTGCTGATTACCGGTGCCCTTGGCGGAGCGGCGGCCGGTCTGGGGCTCGACGTCATGACCCTCGGCTCGAGTTTTGGTCTCTTTGCCACCGTCGGCGGGGTTCTCGGCGGCATCGGGGCAATATGGGGCGGCGAAAGCCTCGCAGGACAAAAGAAGATTCTCGGCATTCCTCTGCCCTCCCTTGGCGGGGAACAACTGCAGATCGGCCCGGCAAAAGAGATAAACATGCTCTTCATCCTGCTCAACCGTGCCCTGCTCTACTACCGTCACATCATCAACTGGGCGCACGGCCGCCGCGACTATGAGAAGGTGCAGAAGGACAATACTGACGAAAATTTTACGAGGGAGTGGGGGAAGGAACGCATGATTGTCTGCCGTGACTATTTCGCGGCCTCTGGCAGGTCAGAACAGGAATTGAAAAACGCGGAGGAAAAACTGCGCAAACTGTTAGTGAAGGTGTTGACTGAGATTGGCGATCAGTAAAACGAGACCCAGGGCACAGGTTTGTCCTGTACCCCGTTTTGAGAACATTCCCCTTATTTCTGAAGAATCACCAGCGGCAGCATCTTCTTCTCTGTCTTCACCGTGGTGGTACAAAGCAGCAGCCGATCTGGAGCAACAGCAAATTTTTTACTGAGATAGTCCTGCACGTTGCGGGCACGAATCTGGCCAAGCCTGGCAAGCCGCACGCTATCTCCGGCGGGTACGGAGATGGTCTTTCCCCGATCCGCATCAATATCCACATTGCTCATATACTCCCATGACGCCACGTACGGGCAGATTTGCCAGTCACCCTCCCCTTTCTGAATCTTCTCCCCAGCCCTGTCCAGCTCGGCCATCTGCTCCGGCACAATATTTTTTGCACCCTTCAGAAAGATCACGGGGATATCCCCCTCTTTCAACATCTCCGAGCCGAGCTTCATCCCCGCATAGGCCAGTGCCCCATAGGGTCCGAGGGCGTAGATGGCATAGCCGGAAAGTGCCGGAACCACCGCCTTGCTCAGCGATGTGACGATGATGTCGGTAAGGCCGATATTGAGATCATCGGGTGCCCCCTGCAGCGGAATGTCAAGGTCGATATTACCATCCTTGTTCTTCAGCACTGACAAAACCATGGACAGCGGCACCGGCAGTTGATTATCAAGCTTCGCAGCAAGCTCTTTGGAGATCAGTCTGGTCTCCAGATTAATCAACAGCACATTGCTGTCCATTTTCAGGTAGTTCTCCTCCAGATCAACGGAGGCTTTGACCTGCAGCTGGCCACTCGCCAGCCCGGTACCCACAGACTGTATGGTGTAGGCTGTGACATTCTGCAGCGGAAAATTTTTCAGACTGACAACAAGGTCCGCTGCAGGATCAAGTAAAAATGGCGAGATAGAGCCTTTCACACTGAGCGGAGCACGCCGCTCCAGCATCCCGTTGAAAAGAATCGGCGTTTTGGCACCCGGCTTTCTCGAATCAAGCGCGCCAATGGTGAACTTTTTGATCTTAAGATTACTCTTGAAAATGGCGGGAAGGGTGTAGTCAGAAAAATTAACCCCGCTGTTTCCGCTGATCAATACCTCTCCAAGGGAGATGGGGAAAGGCAAAACAAGCGGTGTACCCTTCTCCTTCTTCCGTTTCTTCTCCTTCACCAGCTTCTCAACCGATTTCGCAGGGGCAACTTCCCCCCCGCTCATGGCGTCAAGCCGCTCAGAGATATTAATCCTGCCCTCTTTATCTCGCACGATGGTCGTCAGGAGATTCCTGAAATCAAGTTTATCTCCGGAAAAGCCACCTTTGCCCAGCCACTTGATACCGGTAAGCCGGGCCTCTCCGAGGCTCAGCCCGGGCTTCTCGTCACCCCCCTTCTCTGCATCGAGAAAAACCAGTTTGTTGAACGAAAGGCGCTCCACCGAAGCAGTACCATCAGTGGCTGCCTGCAGACCGCTAAAGGTGATGTCACGCAGGCTGAGCAGTTCGGAGTTATTGTGGACAGCCATAATTTTTGGACTGCTAACAGCCAGGTCCTCCAGAGAAAAATTCTCCAGGTCATCGGTGCCAAAACCGTTGAGACCGAGAGAAGGCACGGTAATCTGCAGAGGGAACCCGCCCTCTACCGTAGTCACCAGCCCCTCGGCGCCGAGCTGTGCAGCCTTGAGATTTGTGCCGCCCAGCCCCTCAAAACCCTTGAGAGTCAGGCTCTCCAGAGTAACCATTGGTTCCTTCGCTCCCTCCATCGACAGGGCAAAACCTCCCACGTCGAGAGAACTGGTGCTCTTGATGTCCATCTTTGCACCAAGCAGCAACCCGGTTTTACTCTGCACTCTGAGATCCTTCTCGCTGATCTTCATCCCTGCCGACGCGAGATTCACATCAATGGTCTCACCGGTAAGAACTCCGTCGAGACCAATCCGACTGCCACCTTCCGGCATGGCAAAGCTGAGGGTCCCATTCCAGCCCAGTCCCTGCAGGGCAACAGCGATCTGCTCTTTCTCTTTTCCAAAGGCAAAATCAAGAGGCTTCAGGGTGAGCACACCGGCGGTATCCACCACGTTGGCCTCACCGTCACGCTGCCCCTGATAACCAATCATGCCCTTCCAGTTGAGAGTCTCCTCAGCAACATGCATGGAACTCTCCGCCATGATGGAGTTGAGAGCTGCGAGATTCAATTCTCCGTCAAGACTGACGAGGTTCTGTTTCGCAAGGTCGTAACCGACTTTTCCCTTCCACATCAACTCATCGGCAGTGGTTTGCAGAATTGGCATGTGGAAATCTATTCCGTCGATGGTGAGTGGCCCATTGTAGTCGACAACAACACCGTCACCGATGGTCACGGTGGCTGCACCATCAAGTTTGACGAATTTTTCGCTGGTGGTCAACTCAGCGCCGGGAACACTGAGGGCATAACCGTCAGCGGTGAAAACACCGTCGGTCTGCACCAGCATTGGCACCTTTTGCGGCATGGAGAAGACAGCCTTTCCATGGTAATTGAGATTGTCAGCAGAGGTGTGGAAGGATTCGGAACCAACGTCCGCCTGCTTCACATTAATATCACCATCATATTTAACGTCGATACCGCCCTCTTTCATCGTAAAATCAACACTTCCCGCAAGCGCCGCCATTCCACCGAAAGAGGGAAGGGCATCCTTGAGAATGGTGTCCAGCTCATCAAGATCGAAGGCACTCACATCCACCTGCCCCACGACCTTGAAATCGGGTATGACCCGCAGCGCAGAGAGGTCGAGAGCGATCGGGTTACCATTGACACTCCCTTTCAATTTCAACGTCCCGGGTGCGGCATTTTCACGGGTGGAAAATTTATCGAGAGTAAGGCTGTCCACCTGCACCTCAAGGTCAAGCAGCGGAGAGATATAGTGCACCCTGCAGTTCGTAAGGGTGACATCGCTGGCGAGAAAGGCCCAGGGAGAGATCTCCCCTTCCGGTTCCTTCACTGTCACAGGTGGGGCCTGCGGCTCGCCTGCCTTCGGCAGATTTACGGTGCCAATTTTGACGCTGCCATCGGGGGCCTCCACCACAAAAAGATTGAGATCAGTGTAGGTGGCGCGGGTAAGGAAGATATTTTTGTTGAAGAGTGCGGGCAGACTCATCTTGAGGTTAAGATCGGCCTGACTCATCAGTTTTTTGCCGCCCTGCTCGAGATCCACCCCCTTCAGCCACACCCGCCCGACAAAAGGGTTCCAGCCGAGTTTGTCTATGTGGGCACTGCCTGCACCATTCTGCAACAGCCAGTCGGTGAGGTAATATTTTGCTCCAAGTGGCAGCACAAAAACAAAAAGAAGCACAAAAGCCACCGCAAGCATTCCAAGAATGGAGTACCAGCGGCGATACCAGCGACTCTTCCGAATCACCTCCTGCAACGGGACCTCTGTTTCGTCAAACTGCCTTTTGTCCTTTTCCGCCCCATCAGTACTGACACCTGCAATGTTATTTTCTTTATTTTCCGGCATGGTCCGTATCGGTTGAGGTTTTCAAAAGCCCTTCCTGCCCGCTGTTCACTGAGCCCGATTCCGATCAGGGGGCTAACCGCACCGGCGGCTGCCACAGGTCCTCTTTTTTCACATACTGGAAACGATCATGCAGGCGACTTGAGCCTCCCTGCCAAAACTCTATTTCCTGCGGCTCCACGCGGAAACCGCCCCAAAAACTCGGAATGGGAACTTTACCCTCGCCGATCTTCCGCTTCATCTCATCAAGCTTCTGCAGCAGTACCTGCCGTGAGGTCAGCGGCGTACTCTGACTTGACACCCAGGCCGACATCTGACTCTCTTTTGGGCGACTGAGAATATATTTTGCCGACTCTGCCGCACTCACCTTCACCGCCCGCCCGCAAACGCGCACCTGGCGCTCCATTTCAAGCCAGACAAAGATGAGAGAGATTTGCGGGTTCCCGGCGATCTCCCGGGCCTTGCGGCTTCCGTAGTTGGTGTAGAAAACGAAACCGCGCTTATCATAAAATTTAAGCAGCACCGTTCGCTGACTCGGCATGCCGTTCTCCCCCACTGTGGCAACCACTACCGCCGTGGGGTCAGGCATACTCACCGCATCATTACGCGACAGCTCCAGTGCCTGCTCGAACCAGTGAGAGAACTGCTGCATTGGATCGTCCACAAGATCTTTGCGGGACAGCCCATCTTTGACATAATCTCTGCGATACTCTCCCAGATCCATTACTGAAGCCCCTCCAGTTTCCACCCTTCAGTTCCTGTCGGACGCGCCCAGCTCCACTCTTCTTCAAATTTCACCGGCGTGTTCATATCGCCGTCCACAAGTTTGCCGGTGGTATCGCTGACGTTATAATCCAGCAGGTTGGCAATGAAACGAACGGTGATAAAATCTTCCCGGCCATCACTGCCTGCCGCCACAATCTCAACGCTGCGAATAGCGATGGATTCCAGTTTATTGATAATTCCCTTCTCCCGCATCTCGGCAAAATGCTTCTCATACTCTGTCACGAGCTGATCACCGAGCAGATGACGATAACTTGACAGGTCCCGCCGCATCCAGCCCGCCTGTACCTGAAAGAAGACATCTGAGGCGACCTCTTTAAAGTGGTCCTCGTCAAAACTACGGTCGTACTGACGAATCTGTGCCAGTCCTTCTGTCACCTCCATCGGGGTCTCGGCAAGGGGCTGCTGTTCCGCCTCTGTTCCAGATTCCGAAGCGGAATCTGAACCGAGACCGGAACTGAGGCCCGAACCGAGACCGGAACCAATACCGGAGCCAATATCTGGAGTAACGCTCCCACCGGTGTTCTCCCGATTCACGGGTTTCTGCTGGTTTCCCGAATTCTGCCCCGGAAACTTCCACTGCCCGCTGCTCCTGGAACTTCCACCGCCCTGAGAACTTTTATAGCGTCTCCACAGGAACCAGGCACCCCCAGCGAGCAGCAGAGGAAGCAGTAATCCCATTCCCTGCCCGCCCGAACCGAGAAGGGAACCGAAAAGCATTCCGCCAATGGCTCCACCCAGCAGGCCGCCCATCAGACCGCGGCTGAAACCGCCACTCTGATTCTGCATGCGGTTATTAGAAGCGGGGGCCTGTTTCTGTGCGGGACGCGTCATACGAAAGCTCTTGCCGCCCATCTTCGAACGCGCCTCGGCGTATTGCGGAGTGACTGCGGTGACTGTGACGCCCACTACAGTGTAAACGCAGAGAAGGGACATGATGAGACTCAGAGTGAGGAAAAAACGTTTCATAGTCGTTTTATGCTCCTTTTTGTTAAGGTTTTGTTGAGTTACTGGTGCAGTTTTCCATACGGGGAAAAAGGAACCTTGAATTACGGGTAGACTTTATCCTTTTCAAGGGTGCAAAAAAGTTTCACACACTATAGTCTGTACTGTCAGATTTGCTACACCACAAAGATAATAATATCGATTTCTCCGCGCTGCGACTCCACATTACCCTGCCGCGCCTCCTGCCATTTTCTCCCAACAGATGATTTTTTCATATTTGACATGACCACTCTTCTTCTCATAGCCCCGCCCCATTTCAAAGCCTGTGAACCTCCCGCTTCCCTCGCCTTTCTCTCTGGTGCACTGCGAGCCGGTGGCGTGGAATGTGTGACGGCCGATCTCAACCTGGAAGGACAGCTCCACCTGCTGCAGCAGGCGAATACCCTGCCACTGGAGGGGAAATGGCAACAACGGGCGGTAAAAAACTGCAACCGCAACCTCAAGGCACTGCGCATGCCGCGCAGCCGACAACTCTACGGCAACAATGACCGCTATCGCCGTTGTGTCATCGACATAAACAAAGTGCTGGAGATGGCGGCAGCCGAAACGGGAGCAAAAGCCAGCCTGGCCGATTTTCAGCTTCCCGGCCGTTCTCCGCTCGCTTCCGAAGATCTCCTGCAGGCAGCCAGAGAGCCGCAGAGCAATCCGTGGTTTTCTTTCTTTTCCCATCGTCTGCGCGAACTGCTCTGTGAGAACGGCGCAGACTGGCTGGGGCTCTCGCTCAATTTCCTCAGCGAGGCACTCACGACCTTTGCCATTATCGGCTGGATGCGGCAGGAATTCCCCGGAGTGAAGCTGGTGGTCGGCGGCGGACTGGTCACCACCTGGATGAGCCACCCGAACTGGAGCAGCCGGGAGAGCCATCTGGCCACTCTCGCCCACTTCATCGCCGGACCCGGAGAAGAGGCTCTCACCACCCTGCTCGGCGGCACGCCGGTCGCAGATGCGCCTCCGGATTACAGAGAGCTTGCCGGTCCGTACTTTTCGCCGGGATTTGTCCTCCCCTGGACCGCCTCGCGCGGCTGCTTCTGGCGGAGATGCACCTTCTGTCCGGAGACCGCCGAGAGGAACACCTTTCTCCTCAGTCCACCCCGGAAAAACATCCTTCAGCTGGAAAAGCAATGCGAACGGCACTCTCCGGCCCTGATTCATTTTCTTGATAACGCCATCACCCCCGCAATGATGCGGGAACTGACAAAATGGCGAATGCCTCCATGGTACGGGTTTGCCCGTTTTGACGGCCTCCTCACGAACGAAAAGTTCTGCCGCAAACTGGCCGCATCCGGTTGCGTAATGCTCAAGCTGGGACTGGAATCCGGAGACCCTGCGGTACTGGCCGCCATGAACAAAGGGACGGTCCTGCCCCTCGTGGAACGGGCGCTGGCCAGCCTGAAAAACGCAGGCATTGCCACCTACATCTATCTTCTCTTCGGCACCCCTGCAGAGGAACGCGATGCGGCCCTCTGCACACGGGATTTCGTCGCCGCCCATGCGCAGGAAATCGACTTCCTCAATCTCGCTATCTTTAACATGCCTCGACTCTCCGAAGAGGCCCGCGGCGGCATTACAACCATGGACTTCAGCGATGACGACCTCTCAATCTATACTGACTTCGTCCACCCTCTCGACTGGCATCGCGGCAAAATTCGCCGTTTCCTTGACAGTGATTTTCGCCGGACTCCGGAGATAGCAGCTATTCTGCGCCGCGACCCGCCCTTTTTTACCTCCAACCACGCAGCCTTTCTCCTCCCCGCCACCATAGAATATGCAGAGCGACAGAGATGAACATGCCGGAACTGCCCGTCAACGCCATCCTGCCGGAGCTGAGACAGCTCCTTGCGGAGAACCATGCCGTCATCCTCGAAGCAGAGACCGGTGCGGGAAAATCCACCCGCATTCCCCTTGCCCTGCTCAATGAGAAGTGGCGGGCGGGCAGGAAGATCATCATGCTTGAGCCGCGTCGTCTCGCCGCCCGCTCGGTGGCCACCTTCATGGCGCAGCTGCTTGGTGAACAACCGGGGCAGCGGGTGGGCTGGCAGATCCGCAACGATTATCGTCCAGGGAGTGCTATTGAAGTGGTCACGGAAGGAATTCTCACCCGCCGCCTGCAGAGTGACCCGGAGTTACAGGATGCGGCGCTGATCATCTTTGACGAATTCCACGAACGCTCCATCCACGCCGACCTTGCCCTCGCCCTCTGCCGCGAGGTACAGACTGCTCTGCGCCCCGATCTGAAACTGCTGGTGATGTCCGCCACCCTTGAGAGCGAACCACTCTGTGAGGTCCTGGAGACATCAGCCCTCCTGCACGTGCAGGGCCGTCTTTTTCCGGTAGAAACCCGGCATCTGGCACGTCCCGTCACTGGAAATATTACGGCGGCAGCCGCCCGCGCGGTCCACCGCGCCCTCGCTGAAAAAAACGGCGATGTTCTGGTTTTTCTTCCCGGTGTTGGAGAGATTCGCCGCACACAGGAAATTCTGCAGGCAGAGCTGCCGCAGACACTGGTAACGACGCTCTATGGCGGACTCAGCTTCTCCGCCCAGCAGCAGGCGCTGGCGCCCGCACCTGCAGGACGCAGCAAGGTGGTGCTGGCCACCAACATCGCCGAGACCAGCCTCACCATCGAAGGTATCGGCTGCGTGGTCGATTCCGGCCTTGTGCGCAGGGCTCTCTTTGATCCCGCCACCGGAATGACCCGGCTTATCACCCGCAGGATCTCGAAGAGCTCGGCAGAGCAGCGAAAGGGCCGGGCGGGAAGAGTGAGGCGGGGCATCTGCTTTTGCCTGTGGAGCGAAGGGGAAGAAACAACCATGAAGGAGCAGGAGGATGAGGAGATTCGCACCACCGACCTCTCCCGCCTGGTCCTCGAACTGGCCGCCTGGGGAGTAACGGAGCGGAATGGCCTGCCCTGGCTGACTCCACCGCCTGAAGGCAACTTTCGCCAGTCACAGAAAGCTCTCACCCGCCTCGGTTTTCTCGATGCCCGCGGTATCACACCTCTCGGCCGCAGAGCCGTTGAACTGGGGGTGTCTCCTCCCCTTGCAGCCCTGCTGCTGCGGGGCAATTCTGCAGATGCCGTCTGGCTGACTGCCCTGCTCGGGGAACGCGACATTTTCCGGCGGGATTCCGGCGCTGACCTCACCCAGCGACTTGAGGCCCTCACCGCCTTCCGCAGGGACCGCCAGCGGGCAGCACATTCCTATCCACTGTTACGCCAGGCAGCGGAACAGGTGGTAAAAAGCGCCAAAACGCTGAAGGGGAAAAGCACAGGCGGCCAGGGAGAAGATTCCCCCGCCGCCCTGCTGGCCCTCGCCTGGCCGGAGAGGGTGGCACACAAAAGGGGAGAAACACGCAATGGCCGTGCCGAGTTTCTCCTCGCCGGAGGTGGAAGCTGCTTTCTGCCGCTGGAAGACCCGCTCTCCCGCGCCGAATGGCTGGTGGTGGCCGCCCTTGATGGCGAGCGCAGCGGCGGACGCATCTACCTCGCCGCGGAATACAGCCGTAAAGAGCTGGAGATGCAGTTTGCGGGGGAACTGAAGGAGACTATCCTCTGTAACTATCTCAGCGGGAAACAGCGCCTGGAGGTGGAGAAGGTGCAGAGTTTTGGCAGCATTGTGCTGGAACGGCAGCGCATCACCCGCCCGGAACCAACGCAGATAGAAGCGGCATTGCTTGAGGCGGTGCGTGTGGAACGTCTCACCATCCTGCCGTGGACAAAAAAGCTCAGCCACTGGCTGGAGCGCGCCCGCTGGCTGGCCGCCCAGGGAGAAGGCTGGCCAGACGTGAGTGAAGAAAATCTACTCTCCGGGCTCAATCAATGGCTGGCACCTTTTCTCGCCGGGCTGACCAGTATTGGCGGGCTGGCAGAGGTCAACCTTCGCTGCGCCCTGCAGTCCCTCTTCACACCACAGCAGCTCAACGACATAGAGAGTGAGGCCCCGACCGACTTCACCACTCCTTCCGGACGCACCCTGCCCATCCTCTATCGTAAAGATCAGGGACCGGTGGTGAGCGTCAGACTGCAGGAGATGTTCGGCCAGACCGACTCCCCGCGTCTTGCATGGAAGCGAATCCCCCTGGTCTTCGAACTGCTCAGCCCGGCCGGACGTCCCATCCAGACCACCGCCGACCTCGCTGGCTTCTGGGTCACATCCTACAAGGAGGTTGCCCGGGAAATGCGCGGTCGCTATCCCAAACATCGCTGGCCGGAAGAGCCACTACAAGAGAAACCGGGAAGGTCTCTGAAGCGCAAATAAGAAAAGGGCTCCAACGGATTAATCCGTTGGAGCCCTTTTAGGTCACAGTAAAGGTCGACGCGTCAGCGCTTCATGCTCATCATCAGATAGGCCTTGATGAAGGCGTCGAGATTGCCATCCAGAACCGCATCAATGTTGCCGGTTTCGTAGTTGGTACGCAGATCTTTGATCATGCGGTAAGGCTGCATGACGTAGGAACGAATCTGACTGCCCCACGAGATCCCCATCTTATCCCCCGCAAGACTTTCGTGCTCTTCTTCCTGTTTACACCGCTCCACTTCATAGAGGCGGGAAGCGAGCATTTTCATCGCAGTAGCCTTGTTGTGATGCTGGCTGCGTTCGTTCTGACACTGCACCACAATTCCTGTAGGAATATGGGTAATACGAATGGCGGAACTGGTCTTATTGACGTGCTGACCACCCGCGCCGCTGGACCGATAGGTATCAATGCGCAGATCCTTGTCATCAATCTCCACGTTGATGGAATCGTCAAGTTCCGGCATCACCATCACCGAAGCGAACGAGGTGTGTCGACGGCCGCTGGAGTCAAACGGAGAAATACGCACCAGGCGGTGAATCCCGATCTCCGAGCGAAGGTAACCGTAGGCAAAACGCCCGGTGAGCATGACGCTCACCGATTTAACTCCGGCCTCGTCTCCTGCCTGATAGTCGAGAATGCTGGTCTTACAGCCATGACGCTCACCCCAGCGAAGATACATGCGCAGAAGAATGTCGGTCCAGTCTTGAGCCTCCGTACCGCCAGCACCGGCGTGGATCTCAATGATAGCGTTAGAGCGATCGTGTTCGCCAGAGAACATGCATTCCAGCTCGGCGAGAGCAAGGCTCTCTTCAATCTCTTCAATCTTGTCGGCAATCTCCTGTTCCAGCTCGACGTCCTTCTCCTCAATAACCATCTCAAGGAAAAGATCAGTATCCTCATACTCTTTCCAGCGGGCGTCAAATCCGTTGACGGTGTCCTGAAGCTGTCCCAGTTCCTTCTGGGTTTCCTGCGCCACATCCGTTTTTTCCCAGAAACCGGGAGCGAGAGTCTGCCGCTCAAGCTCTTCAATGCGAAATCTCAGATTAGAGACGTCAAAGATGCTCCTTCAGGCCGAGCAGGCGACCTTTGATATCATCAAGTTTCTGTTGAGAAACTGCGGTACCGATTTCAACAGCCATAAGAGTTCTCCTTCTTAATACGGGGAGTGGAGCCGATCATTGCCGACCGGACTCCGCAAAATCCTGCCGCCGGACACTCTGTCCGACGAACGCGTTGATTTATCATTATTTTACAGATTACACAACCCTTTTGCACACTGCAGAGCCAGCACACAGAGCAATCGACACCAGAAAACAGAGCGGCCCGAAGAGCCAGCCGAAGCGCACATAGGGCGTACAGCCGCTCATCAGCGGGGCGGTAACCGTCTCCGCCGCAGGCACAAAAAGATCGCTGCGCTGTTGCACCCGCCCGTCGGGCAGAATCAGCCCGGAGTAGCCGGTATTGGCTGCGCGGACGATGGCACGACGGGTCTCCACGGCACGCATGATGGTCATGGCAAGACTGTGCTTTGGTGCACTGCTTCTGCCGTACCAGGCGTCATTGGTGATGTTGAACAGCAGATTCGCCCCCGCGTTTACCCACTCGCGACTCAGCTCTGGGAAAACCGATTCATAACAGATCAACACCCCCCCATGTATTGATTTCTGCGCACCGGGAACGTCAGCTGCGGAAGTAAAGGGAATCTCCAGAGGCGTATGGATGGTCCCAGGAGTAAAATTCCCCCCGGACTCCACCAATGGTGCGAGAAAGGGCAACACCTTCTGCAGGGGCACATATTCGCCAAAGGGAACCAGGTGAGATTTGAAGTAGAGGGTATCCAGTTGTTCCTGCGGGGCAAGCAGGAGAGCGGCATTGTAAATATTCAGCAGCTTTTTCTGCCGATCAACGACCTTAAACCAGGGCACACCCGTGAGCAGCGGAGTCTTGCTGGTATGAACAAAGTTGACGAGGTTATCTGTAAGATCGCTGACGGTGGGATAGAATGGCATGGCCGTCTCCGGCCAGACAAAAAGATCTGGTCGTTCACCGCCGTGAAGCAGACTGCGGGAGAGGGCCAGGTAGTTGAAAACCGTCTCCTTTTGAGCCTCGGGACTCCACTTGTCCTTTTGTGAGACGTTCCCCTGGATGATTCCTACCTGTACCTCACCGGAAGAATCTCCCGCAGGAAGAAGCGAAACAAATGCGTAGAGCATGATGCCCGCAACAAGAAGCAGTGATACTAAACGTCCACATTTTATATAACGGGAAAGAAGCAGCCAGACACCCGCATTGATAAAGACCAGCATCGCCGTGACACCGTGGTGTCCAAGCAGTGCTGCCGGCTGGATGAGAGCCGGCTGCGGAGCAAGATAGCAGCCGAGATCCATCCAGGGAAATCCTGTAAACGCAAACCCTCGAAGCCAGTCCAGTCCCACCCAGCAGACGGGCAGAAAGAGGAGCAGGACGACAGCGGAAAATCGGGGAACGACCTGGCGTGCTGCAAGACAAAAAAAGGCTGGATAAAGGGCCATATATCCGGAGAGGAGCAGCAGAGCAAGCACCGAGACGGGCAGGGGAAGGCCACCATAATGACTGATGACATTGACAATCCAGTGAAGCAGAAAGACAAAGAGCACCACTCCGAAGGCGAGCCCCGCGAGAAAAACTTTCTTCGCTGGCAGGGGGCGAAAAGCAGCCTGTTCAAGAAAAAAGAAGAGAGGCACAAGAGCAAAAAAGGAAAGAGGCCAGAAGCCGAAATCTCCGGGGGCAGCAAGCCAGAGGAGAAGGGCAGAGAGCAGCGGCAGGAGGTAGTTCCCGCGGTCTCTGCGGCGCTCCCCATTCCGTACCATCATGACTGTTGCTCCGGCTGATACAAGTTTTGCTCAATCCTCGAGACACGGATTCTTTCAATATGGCGGCTGGAGGCCTCTTCTACCCGCAGTTTCAAGCCGCAGACCTCCACCTCGTCATTTTTCTCCGCAAGGCGCCCGAGCTTCTGCACCACCAGTCCACCAATGGATTCATAGGGGCCCTCAGGAAAATCGACGTTGAAATAGTCCTCAATTTTCTCCACATCCACCCAGCCATGAACACGAACACCACCGTCTGTGAGAACCTCAAACGTAACCTCTTCGTCAGTGACATCGTCATACTCATCGTCAATCTCACCAACAATTTCTTCGAGGATATCCTCCATGGTCACAAGACCCCGCACTGAACCAAACTCGTCGGAGATAATGCTGATATGCAATTTTGTCCGCTGAAATTCACGCAGGATCTCGACAATGGGCCGCTCTTCCGCACAGATGTTCACCGGCCGGAGAAACTCTTCGAGATTTGCCTCTTTCTCTTCAAGACCGGCACAGAGACGCAACAGATCCTTGACGTGAATGATACCGATCATGTTATCAATGCTCTCGCGATACACCGGGATACGGGTGAAACCGCTGTCAATGGCCAGAGCAATCAGATCATGAACAGGGGAGGATATCTCACAGGCAACAATCTCCGCAGCGGGAGTCATAACCTCGGAGGCAGTAGTATCGTGGAATTCGAGGAGGGAATTGATCATTTTCTCCTCGAGTGAGGAGATGAGTCCATGCTCCTCTCCCTCCTCAAGGATACCCTGAATCTCCTGATCAAGATCTGCCCGCATTCCCTTCTTGCGAAAAAGGAGGAAGTTTAAAATTCTCTGAAGCAGGCCTGAGGAAGAGGATTCCGTACAGGTTTCCTTCTCCTCAGGCTCAGGGGGGCCTATCTCTTCAGTCTTATCAGGGGAGCCAGCATCTTCAATCTTATCAGAGGGGGCTGTATCATCCATAGGTATATAATTTTCCAAAGTAAACAGGGTTTAAAAAGGTCACAGGAAAAGAAGTTTAATTTTCCAGAACACCACCAACATTACACCATATCGATCTCTTTCTCACAGGCAAATGCAGTCTTGCGGGAGCGTTCAAAGACGGTGAAGGCACAGCAGTAGAGCAGAATGGCAACAATCAGAGTTGCGGGAAAGCCGTAGAAAATAGAAAGGATCACGCTTGTCAGTCCACCACCCGGTAAAGAGGCCGTTCATCGCCCAGGCCCGGGAGATGGCCCCCCTCAGGCTGTTTCTCAAGGGGCAGCATACCCAGCGGGAAGGGCACATGCCAGCGTTTCCGGTTGGTAATTCCGAGCCCCCAAAACAACGTTATCTCAGTTCCCCCCAGAGGACGTTCTGTGTTGTATGGTAAAGAGCTTCAGGTGGCCATCTAAGTCAAAGCATCTTTCGTTCAGTCAGACTGTGGTGACTAACCATACTGCAACTCACTCTTTTTCATATCACCGTATTGCCCTTATGGGTCCCTTGAATAATCTTGTATTTCGTTCATATTCGAGGCACAGAAGAAAATTTACCACAGGCATATTTTTGATCTCTCGACATCTCGTTCCTCGCTTTGTCGGAGGATAATTTTTTGACTGTAACGAATAGGATGGGCGAAAGACTGATTATTCAAGGTTCCCTTATATGGTACTAATCCAGCTGTTGTCATATGGCAGCATGACGGGAATCTCCCCCTGTCTCTTATTACAACCATTTCTACTGGAGCCAGTCTGAAGCTTTTCTCCAGGTAACACCCTTACTTTTCAGGCTCTTCCGTTCTGACCTCGGCGGAAATTTTTCCTGTCAGGGCCATTTCACTGTTACTCTTTATCTCAAGAGAATGAAAAGTAACAGAAGGCAGTTCAAAGTAGAAAAAATTGTCCCTGTCTCTCTTCACCACAGCTTCTCTCTTTGTCTGGCCATCGATGCCCAAAAGCAGCACATTCACTTTCCGCACAGGAGATTCCATGGAGATACGTAAAATACGTACAGCGTCACTTTCAGGATTGAGAGAGACTAAACCCGTTCCCTGCATAATAAAACCTTGATCTCCACGCCCCACAGTCAGAAAAATCCCCGAACTGAGATCCGCAAACTTCCCGCGCAGCCAGGCCGCGGCAAAACCCGGCGGATTGTCCGGAGGCTTCCGCAGAATATACATACTCAGGACCTCCTGCACAACAATCGCTGGCTTCACATAGTGAAACAGATGTCTAGGAAAATTGGTCACCACACGATAATGCATTACCTCCTGAGCGTCCGCACTGAAAAAATAGACGCACTTCTCAAGGAACGAATCCCCGAGCAGAAGCAGCGAGGGAATCTTCCCCTGCGGATTTCTGACCAGCAGCAGCCTGATGCTGTGCCCCTTTCCGTTTTTCACCCGTTGTTCCGGCGGATAGACGTCATCAATCCCTTTTTCCGGCAGATCAAGAACACTGTCCCAGCGACCACCGGGCCGTGGAACCATTGTAATATAGTGCTCTTTTTTTTGCATTTCCTCAGGAAGGCCCACCATTTTTATAAAACGATGGTGCGCCCAGTGTTGATTGACAGAGAGCGTGAATTCACTGAACTGCGGGTGGTCAAGACCATACTGCGGATACATCTCCCGCAGACGATCCATAACTGCCTGATAGGCCGTGAATGCCCCGTAAAAATTCCAGTGGAAATCTGTTTTATAAAACAGAAGGGGATAGTCCCGTTTCTGTTTAGCTTTTAACAGAGGAGGAAGCAGATTTATAAAATTGACATCGGAATAGTTCTGCAGATATCCGCTCAGCTGCTGAAACCTGCCTGGCGCTGCCGTTTTGGTGGCAGAACTCAAAGAAGAGGGCAGATACTCGGGATAAACCATTGCCTTCGTGGGAGCCAGAATAAAGACATACTCAGAACCGCGTTCCTTCAGCCAGTATTTCCGTTCTTCCAAAACCCTGCGCCACTGATGAAGATCCTCTTTGGAGAAAGGCATCTGCCCCATGTAATCCGCAATGTTATCAAAATTTTCGGTAATGCCCTTTTCCACCCTTCGTGCGCCCCACCCCTCAAAGTAGAAGCCCTTTTTCCCGACTGCCACATTGTTGTTCGGCGAAACATGCAGCACATACACCTTGAGAATGGCATTGAGATTGATAAACAATTCTGAGAGTTGGAAATCATTCTTCACATAATGGTCAAATCTCCGGGGAAACTGCTGCAGCAGGGCAGAGGCCGTGGCGACCTTCGAGGAGTACTGCGAAATAATGGTGGATTTTACATGCTGCACATGCCGGAAAACATCTGTAAATTGTGAAACCACGGGAAAAAACATAATGCTGAGAAAAAGCAAAAACACCGCCAGTCTGCCCAGAAAATGAGGCTCCTTAAAAGGAAGGTGGGGAATTCTGATCGCCGCAAAGACGACTCCGGCGGCAACAAGAAGAACGCGCACCAGCAGATGATCCCACTGCTGCTCCGCAATGTCCTCTTCCAGCTGATACTGCAGACAGAAGAGGAGGAAGCCCGCCACTCCTGCGACAACAATCCCCCTGCTCACCCATGAATGTTTCATTATCTGACGCACGATTCTTTAAAACCTGAAATAGAGGAAGGGGTTGTAATCGGAGCCAAGTATGCTGGAGATCGAATACAGGTAGATGAATCCGAGGGAGAGAAAAGAGAGAAGCTGCCACACGGCTCCACTGAACTTCCCTGTTATAACATCTTCGAGCGAGTCAATATTCAATGCCTTTAAAATAATTTCCCGGACAGGAGCAGAGAAAATAATTGCAATGATGAAGGTCAGGATAAAGTTATTATTCACATTGATGAAGATTTGTGAATTGAAAAGATCCGGTCGACCAAAGGAAAACATGGCCTTCACATACCCCATCGCATAGCCGATCGAATCGGCACGGAAGATGACCCAGCCGATGATAACCGCAACAAGCGTATAGAGATGCTGCACAGGAGAGGGCATCCACTCCAACATTTTCCGCCCGGGGTAGAGGCGTTCCCAGACCAGAAAAAAACCATGGTACAGCCCCCATGTCACAAAGGTCCAGCTCGCGCCGTGCCAGAGCCCGCAAAGGAAAAAGACCACGACCAGATTGAAGTACGTGCGCCCTGCCCCCTTCCTGTTGCCGCCCAGCGGAAGATAAAGATAATCTTTGAACCACGAAGAGAGCGAGATATGCCATCTTCTCCAAAACTCTTTCATTGAACGGGAGAAGTAAGGGTAGTTGAAGTTCTCCGGAAAGTGAAAACCAAACATCCGCCCCAACCCGATTGCCATGTCCGAGTAACCCGAAAAATCATAGTAGATTTGCAGGGTGTAGGCGATTGCGCCAACCCAGGCGAGTCCGGCGGGGATTCGATCTGGAGGCAAAGAGAAGAGATAATCTGCAGTACTCCCGAGGACATTTGCCACCAACACTTTTTTACCAAGACCAATGATAAAACGCTGCACTCCGCTGAAAAAATCATCAAAGGTAACCCGCCACTCGGAAAGCTCTTTCGCAATATCGTGGTAACGAACAATTGGTCCTGCGATAAGCTGTGGAAACAGGGAGATATAGAGGGCAGTCTTGATCGGATTTTTCTGCACAGTTTCTGTTCCCTTATAGACGTCAACGATATAAGAGAGAGCCTGAAAGGTAAAAAAAGAGATACCGATCGGCAGATGAACTTCGGGATTGCTGACAGCTGGCAGACCGGCCACCTGTAACAGGTCACTGAGATTTCCAACAAGAAAACCGGTATATTTGAAATAGCCCAGCAGTCCAAGGTTGGCAATGATTCCCAGCGCCAGAATTCTACCGCTGCATCCGCCGCGTTTTTTCGAAGAATCAATGAGAAGCCCGAAAACGTGGTTAGAGGCGATGGAGGCCAGCATCAGGAGAACGTAGGCACTCTCTCCCCAGGCGTAGAAAAGGAGACTGGCCGCGAGCAGAATAAGATTCCGCAGCGCTTTCCCACAGAACAGCACCGACACGAGAACTGCGGGCAGGAAGAGGAAAAGAAATACAGTTGAGCTAAAAACCATAATTAGTAAACACCTGCAAGATTGTAAAACTTGGTTCGAATGTCATCAGCACTTTTCCCGTCGATATAAACCCTATACCAAACCTCCAGCACAACATACAATTTAAAATTTCGCATATAAGCGCGTTATCTTTACACTTCGTCTGCGTTCAACCACAAAGCGTAAAACGACTGGTACGCTCCACAAGGATAGCAAGAGACGTATTCTGCCCATAAACAGTCCTTCCCAGACCCCAATTCGCTTCCTCGTATTCGCGCAATCTGAGGACCTTCTGCAATGTCTACGCGGTCAGGAATAAGAGACACCCCGGCTCGCTTGCGTTTACCGCCTTTCCAGCGACGTTTGCCATAACGTGGCAAATACGTGTGGAGTTTTCCTCCCTTTTGTCTGTCTTTATCAATCCAATAATAAATAATTGTATGGGAAACGTGTTTTTACAGCAGAAATTCAACAAAAAACCGATAGGTTATAGATTTTGGTGACCATCCAGGCCGAAGCCATTTTCGTATAATCTGCAAGACCTCGGTGCTTTTTTTTGTGGCGTTCTCGGTGAATTTTCTTCTGGCAATCGCTGTCTGAGATCTTCCTGCCTGATGAAAGGCCATGATCTGATATCTTTCCAAAGGAGTGCGTTACTGGTACCTGTGCATGGTAACCTCCGGTCAGGTTGTCGTAACATAACCATATCGACAACTCACTCTTTTTCATATCACGGGGTTGCACTTCTTGTACTAATCCAGCCCTGCTTTATCAATGCTGATAAGACGGATATCAAAGTCGAGGAAACCGAATTGCTTCATGATGTGCCCCTGGCAAGAAGGTGAATTTGGTTAAAAGTAGACCTTAATCAATCACATCATGCTGATTTTACGTATATTTTTTTTGTTGTAAGAAGAACTGAAAGGAATTAGTTATTCAAGGGATCTTCGCATGGCAAAGGTAAAACAGAAAGTCTCGGGCTGTTTCAAACAACAGGAGTACGCCAGAGCCTATTGTTGCATCTCAAATTATTAATCCGGCGGATAATGAGATCAACTCTATTTGCTGCCCACCTGATAACAGGTCGATAAAGAGTTGTAAATTTAGAATTCAATACCCGCCGGGTTAATACCTGCAAACTATGACAAACCAGGGGGAGAAACCCTTTGGTCGCAATTCAAACTGCTTTAACCGGGAAGAGTTATGACTGGCAAACTGACAGGTGCGAGTCATTACCCAACACTATTCCTTTATCTCCGGCACCACTGGCAGCAAGCATAACATTGCCTGGTCACCGATAGAAATATTCAAGGAATGGCGAACAGTTAAATCTTGTCCCAGGATTATACCGCGTCCTGTTTTTTTTAAGACGGCGATAGAAAGCTCGCCGCAGGACACTCCAAAGCCCCACATACAAAACTGCCTCAGGCGAAGAAACGATTGTGCCATACGGCAACATTCATCAACGCCCACAGGATATGATTATGATTGGCTTTCCCTGCACAGTGCTCCTCAATCAGCCTGTTCACATAAGCACCATTAAGATCTTCCCGGATTACTCTAGAATCGTTGAGTAAAGAGATCATATAATCCTTCAGTTCTCCTCGCAGCAGATGCTTCACGGGCAAACTGTACCCCTGTTTTCCCCTATGGACAATTTCATCAGGCAGCAGCCCCTGCAAAGCAGCACGAAAGATATGCTTAGTCTCCATCCCCTTAAGTTTCCAGCTTCCCGGCAGAGATGCCAGGAACTCGACAAGGACATGATCCAGCAACGGCACACGAATCTCCAGGGAACTCGCCATCGACATGCGATCTACCTTCATCAAAACCGAATCTGCCATCATATATCTCATATCAAGATATATCTGACGGTTGATTTCATCTCCCCCATCACAACGATCATTATATTCCTTCACCAAACGAAAAGGATCCATTGTCATTCGGGCAGCAGTTGCATCTGTAAAAAGCTGTCTTTCAATATCACGAGTCAAAAAATACTGCCAGCGAAGATGCTTTCCGGCGGAGTCAAGATTGGCACCATCAACAAAGCGCTTCAACATATTGATAGCACCCTTCTTCTGTTGCTGATCGGGCAAAACTCCCATCGCCCGCCCAATAAGATGCTTGCGGATTCCAGCAGGGAGCAAATGAAAATAGCGATCAACCCGTGCCGCCTTAAAACGATCGTACCCTGCAAGACTTTCATCTGCCCCTTCTCCTGACAAACAAACAGTGACATGTTCTTTTGCCTGTTTGCAAAGGAGATAAAGAGGAATCGTTGAAAGATCAGTCATAGGCTCATCAAGATGCCAGAGTGTCTGTTCCACATATTCAGGTTTAAGGCTATCAAGCATAAGAACATGATGCTCTGTATCACAATGCTCAGCAACAATTTTCGCATAATCAAGCTCACTATAGGATTTATCCTCATAACCTATAGTAAAGGTGCGTAACGGTCCACTGATATGCCGCCTCATGAGAGCAACAATACACGAGGAATCAAGCCCTCCGGAAAGAAATACACCGAGGGGAACATCACTTACCAAATGACTTTTTACCACAAAGTCAAGCTGAAAACGAAATTCCTCAACGGCCTCATCAAAACTCAGGGTATTCTCTCCCGGATGGAACTGAAGGTCCCAATACCGCTGAATCTTTATTTCTCCTTTTTCATAAACAAGAGAACAACCAGCAGGGAGTTTGTTAATTCCTGCAAACATTGTTTCAGGAGAAGGAACAAATTCAAAACCGAGATAGTCGTAAAGCGCCTGGTAGTTAACCCGACGCTCAACCCTGGAACTTTCCAATAAAGTCTTTATCTCTGAACCAAAAAGGAAATGCCCTTTCTGGAAACTGTAATACAGAGGTTTGATGCCAATACGGTCACGGGCAAGAAAAAGGCGCTTTCTGGGAACATCCCAAATGGCCAGTGCAAACATTCCCCGTAATTTTTCAAGAACCCCATCACCCCATTTTTCGTAACCGTGGACAATGACCTCAGAATCGGTATTACTGTGAAAGACATATCCGTCCTGCTCCAGATCATGCCGTAATTCTCGAAAATTATATATTTCACCATTAAAAACAAGAACAACAGAACCATCATCGTTGAACATCGGCTGGTTCCCGTTCTCGCTGAGATCAATAATGGAAAGCCGCCGAAACGCAAGACTCATTTCATCACTGACATAAACTCCTTCCTGATTTGGCCCACGATGGACAATCTGTGCTGCCATTTTTCTGGCCAGCATTTCATCATTCCAGTTGAACCCACAGATTCCACACATACCCCTTCACCCACTTTTTATAATCAAAAATGCACTTCACTCCAAATGATCACACAGTATAAAGCACACCAATCCCATTATCTTTTATGAAGGTAGCCTTCCTGAATATACCACTCACCGGTACGCTTAAGCCCTTCATCAAGTCCCACCCTGGGAGCATAGCCAAGATCACGTTTCGCCTTGCTGATATCAAAAGCCCGATTCTGACGAAACCAGTCAACACGTCTAGGAAAAATCGGCGGTGTAATCTTCAGAGGCTTACATATCTTCTCACAAATATGACCTGCGATTATCAGCGGCAAAAGAGGGTAGTGAGAAATCTTAACGTCCACCCCAAGGGCTGTTGCAGTACGAGAAACCAGATCGTTGAGTTCAACATACTCTTCATCGGCAATCAAATATTCCTCACCAGCCCCTTTCCCTGGCTCCATAGCAAGCATAAATGCGTCAACAAGATTATCAATATAGAGAGGATGATAAAACGTTTTCCCGGAACCAAACATAGGAAAAAAGCCTTTATTAACCCGGCGAAAGATCATCGCAAACCTCTCCGGATCTCCAGGGCCATAAATGGCAGCGGGACGGATAATAATAGTCTCCATTCCCTTAGAGAGATATTCCTTGACTTTCGGTTCGGCCTCATACTTCGTTCGTTGATAATAATCCCCCGGGGCAATGGGTGAATCCTCTCCACCAGGCGGATTTTCGACATTGCCATGGACCCCACAAGTCGAGCAATAGACGAACTTTTTAACACCAACCTTAAAAGCCTCCTCCAGTACAATCTCCGTACCGTGGATATTCACCTCATCATAGTGCTCATTCGGCACATCCAGCTCACGGAAAGCTGCGGCAAGATGTTGTACAATATCAATCCCTTGCATGCAGTCTGCAACCACACTACGGTCCGTAACACTACCAATAACAACCTTTGCGCCCCATTCGCGAAGCTCATCAGTCTTCAGCCCCTCCTGATAATCAAGACTAACCACTTCATGCCCTTCATCAAGAAGACGTTTTACCAGAGCCTTCCCTGTAAAACCGGTTCCACCTGTCACAAGAATATTCATATCTCTCCAATGTTCCATGAGTCTGTCAGATTTTGACCATTTTCCCATCTTGGCGTTATTCCCAGACAATCGATACTCGCGATATCAGCTATATGCGTGTACTCAATTTTTTAAAACCGCCTCAATATAAAAAGGAAAACTTATTATCCGACAGGCTCCTGGTAAACTACTGTATTTTGTATATCTCCAAAAGGATCTTACCAGCATGAGTTACAGAATAGAAATCTGCAACTCTCGTCTGTGCCTTTACGCCTATCTCATGCCATCGTTCTCGGTTGATAAACGCCAGCTCCATCGCCTGCGCCAGACCATGCGGTGAAATATCCGCCGCATAAAAACAGTTTTCTTCAAGCAACTGTCTATTGTTCAACAATTCAAAACAGACCACAGGCAAACCAGTTGCCATATAGTGAAGAATCTTTCCACTCGCCTCACCCGAACCAGAGTTCTTAGGATCGACAGCGATATCTGCCACCGCTAACCATTCCGCCAATTGCAGATAAGAAACCTCTCCAAGAATAAGGACAATCTGCTCCAACCCTCTACTCTTTACCTCTTTTTGCAACCATTCAACAGGATACCCCAAAAAAACAAAGAACCATTCAGGATGAATGGTTGCAATTTCCTCCACTGCCGCTAAAAGGATATCAACTCCTTTACCAACAAGAAGTGACCCTGTGTAAATTACCACGTCTCTTTCTTGAGGAACACCCTTTTCTTGTCGCATAATATCTTTCTCTCTTATCTGAAAGAAAGTATCAGGAACTACATCCGCCAGAAGAGTAACTTTTTCTGCAGCCATACCACATCTGGAAAGCAGGAAATCATGACTTGCAGGGGATGAACAAACAATACCATCCGGGAGACGGCAGATAAGATACTCCACCCCATAAAAAAAACGCAATAATAATGGAAAGTGACGGAAATAACCGTACGCTTCAAGCTCACCAGAAAGACTTCCCTGTACATCCATCACAACCTGCATCTTACGCCAGAAAAGAATGCGACTGACAATCCAGCCAATTCCGCCTCCCTCATGAAGATGGCCATGAAGAACTGTCGGACACTCTTTAAATGCCGTTTTCAGCACCAGAAAAAACAGAAAGAAATCAGCAATAATACGGTATGGAGAAAACCCTGCGCTTGTCTTTGTATAACCAGGAATAGGAAAAATTCGACGAACATCAACGCCTTCGACATCTCCACCAAGGCCATAAGTACAGACAATCACTCGTAAACCGTTTTTTTGCAGGCTCCGCACCTCATTGAGAATACGAATATGGCAACCACGATTGGCAAAAAATGGGGTAGGAGCGATATGTAAAATAGGTTGAGACATAGCGGTATATGCAACAAAAAATGTAACTCTTCAGCTTAAATTATTTGTATCCTGTTCAAAATAGTTCTGGGCAGGGTTTTGGATAAAATTTTCAGGAATCAGCCGAGATGCCGATCAAAGCAATACAAGCCAGACAAAACAGCTTTGCCTGGCTTGTATTGCTGGCCCGCATTCATAGAACCGATCGTGCTGAATAGCTACCAAAAAATTATCACTTTTTCAATGAAAAATAAGCTGATAATGTCGTTCCACAATATCAAGCTGTTCTTTCTTCTCATCCTCTGTCCAGCTCAATGCCATCTGCATTATGCCAGCCACACCCTCCAGCACATCCCGGCCAGGATAGCCGACAGAACCAAGGCCAGTACGAGCAAAGACAACATCCTCCAAAGTACAGGCCATCTCTTTTTCTACTGCCCATAAAATCTCTCCAGCAACACAGCCTCTTCCTTCACAAACCCTGTCAAGAGCTCCTTCTTTTTCCCGCATCCAGGCAATGGCCTCATCCAGTTCAGAGCCAAAAGTTCGAACCAGATGAGTAATAACATTTTGATCAAAAAGATGTGCATAACGTTGTCTGGCTGATTCTTGAAAACCTGCAAAATCAGAAATTTTCCCGCCAACCAATGGAGTAAAAGATGTTTGACTCTTCTCCTCACAGCCAAATCTGGAGGCAATCATATCCACCGCCTGTTCAGCAACAGCTCTCGCTGTAGTGTACTTTGCACCCAGGACAGAAACAATACCTCCGACACCATCTTTTGCAGCATGATCAACGAGTTGATACGTTCCATGCCCTTGATATGTATCCGTTTTTATCTCATCGCTCAGCAAGGGGTAGAGCCCCGAAAAAGCATAGTAGACATCTTTACGCTCAAGCCCAATCCCTGGAACGATCTCATTTATATCGGCAAGGAAGTCGACAATATCTTTTTCAGTAACACAAACCTCATCCGGTGTCCCCTCAAACGGGACGTTTGTCGTTCCAATCAGTGATCTCCCTCTCCAGGGAATGATAAAGATATGACGCCCCCCCCTTGTTACTACTCCTTCTGTTTTCCTGCTACTGCTCAGCGCGAGAGCATATTTCCCTTCCAGCTGGCGAGTAACAAGATGCACTCCCTTGGAAAAACCAGTAGTCTCCTTATACAGCTTTATCCCGGGAACCCTTCGATTAAGTGCCGGCAAAAAAGGACCGGCAGCATTTGCAGTCATCCGGGCACGAACGGAAAATTTTTCCCCACTCAAGGTGTCAACACAAGAAGCACCAACCACACGCCCTTCTTCAAAGAAAAAATCTTCCGCCATACAATAATTGGCAACAACAGCTCCCCTGGCAGCAGCAGACTTCACAACCTGCAGTGTCATCCGCTCAGAGTTCGTCATATGCACTTCATAAAGAGTGTGCCCTCCATTTATTCTACTAATATTACGCAGAATACTCGCCATTGAAAGAACTGTACTTTTTCCCAAGAGACGACCAAAAGGAACCTTCTTGGAACAATCCTCTATTTGTGAATTAAGGCAAGAACAGAGGAGACGATAAAGCCACATTCCAGTACAGAGTGCTGTGCGTCCTTTCATAAAACTCCCCTGGTATGTGGGAATAATAAAAGGAACAGTCGTCGTCAGCTGAGGAGCAATTATCTGAAAGAAAGTTCGCTCCCGAGCCGACTCCCTCACCTTATTAAGCTGCAGCTGCTGCAGATAACGAACCCCGCCATGGAGAAGTTTAGAAGAAGCAGAAGATGTCGCCATACCAAAATCTCCCTTTTCAATCAGTGCTGTCTTTATCCCGCGCAATGCTGCATCATAGGCCAGAAAGGCTCCTGTGATCCCCCCGCCAATAACAAGAAGATCAAACTCTTTTTCCGCCAGACATTTGAGATCTCGTCTCATTTCCCTTCTTCTCCTTTTTCGAACAGTAGAACAAACGCTAAACCCTTCTGAGTGAAGTTTTTATTACTTATGCTCAAAGCCCAAATAAAATGGTATTTTATATTACTTTCTCAGTTTTCAGAATTCAAATATCGTATAAAAAAATGATAGCACATCTTTTACACCACAAATAATTCCAATCAAAAAATCCTCATTGCACAATATTATTCCCGGAAAAAGCTGCAGAGCTAGACTTATATTCAAGAACGAAGTGCAACATTCACATCACTCCAAAAGACCTCGAATGGAGTTCTAAATCCAAGTCTTTTCCTCCAAGTCTTACAGCTGACCTTGTTTGAACGTCGATCGCTATCTGACTTGCTACGACCGTCTGTCAAAGTCAGGCAACAAGCGATATCTCCGCAATTTTTGTTGTGGGATCAGCGATGAGACAGCAGTGATTTCTCATGCTGCATTTAGCCATATTCCTCTGGCCGCATGAAGTAACACGCAGGTACTGCAGAGACAGCTGCGCGTTGAACAGGTACAAAAAAGCCCGGTTTTGAAAACCGGGCTTTTCAAAAACAGTTAGAAAAAAATTGTCTAAAACAAACTCACGCCCCGGACAATTGTCCTCCGTTAGAACTGGTACGCAATCCCAAGGCGGAAGGCAATGTTATCCATTGGGAAGTGTCCTGTCTGGGCTGCGTACTGCACACCGTTTATGTAGCCGTCAAATTCAGCATCAACATCTGCAGAAACATACTGCAGAGACAAATTGAGCATCCAGTGTTCCACAAATTCCCACTCTGCCCCGGCAGTAAGTAAAAGAGCAGTAACATCGTCCACATTCATGTATCTGTAGGCACCACTACTCGCAGTGTACGCCCAGGTGGATGTTGCATCAAAATCGCCGGAGAAGAAACCAGCTCCCACACCAATAAACGGAGTAACCGGTGTTTCATTTTTATACCGCCCAATCACACTTATGGTGGGTCCTGCGAGCGAAACATTCCCATCAGTTTTAATGGCCATGGTATATCCGTTGGTGGCTACGGTTTCGGCCTCCATCTGATCATAGGCAAACTCAACCCCGACGTAATCATTGAAAAAATAGGTGAGATAAAATTGGAGCGGCACAAGATCCTGATCTTCGTCAAGAGCATAGATCGTGCCGAGGTACGTTCCAGTACCATATGTCCCTCCCTTGTGGCCGGAATCATCATCGGTCAGTGTCCGGTATACAGATCGTGTTCCTATCTGCAGATGCCCACGAATAAAGTCAGGGATGACAGAGGAATTTTCCTCGGCAGGTTCACTCACTTCTGCAGCAACGTTTTCAGCAGCAGCGGTTTTCTCTTCTACCTGTGAAGCAGGAGTTTCCACCTCAATGGCAATTTCCTCCGCCACGACTTCGGCCTTGTTTGCTGTTTTATCTCCTGCAGCTGTCACGGCGGTGGCCGTATCAGCAGCAGGAATCTCATCGTCTTGAACTGTGGCTCCACTGACGACTGCTTCTGAATCTGCGGCAACAATTGAGGAGACGTCTTCTTCGGCACCTGCAAGAGACGGAAGGACTGCACATAAAAAGAGTGTGCCAAGTGTCATTACATGCAACACTTTGCTGCTGTATACATTTTGCATTGAATCATCCTGTCAGTAATAAATGAGGGGCCTGAAGCAAAAGTGGTGCGGATCACACGCTTCGCTGTTGCCCGAACGTACCTTTTCCACAAAATATCTCCCGTAGAAAAGAACAAATATCTTAACCCTCCCCCCGCTTCAGCAATCCTTGAAAGACTCTTTCAGGAATGCGCACCAGGCCCGACAGGTCTGTCCAGGAAAAGAGCAAAACCTACATAATGCTCCACTTTTACCATATATTATACGGTTGAACAATATTCATTCGGCACATTTCCCTTGAAGGCCCCCCGACAGGCTGTTATATAAACGAAATTTACTGATAAACAGCTCTATTATCCGTTGCAAAACTCTGCCATTTTTTTTTCACCACACTTTACATTATCGTAATCATGCCCACCAACATTAAACCTTATATTCAGATTGCCCGTTTTGATCACTGGTTCAAAAACGTTTTCATGCTGCCAGGGGTTATCCTCGCCTTTTATGCTGTTCCCCAGCTTTTCGGGGTCACAGCCCTGTGTCAATTATTGCTCGCGTTGCTGGCAACCGGCTTCGTTGCCTCAAGCAACTACGTTATCAATGAGCTTCTGGATGCACCTTTTGATGCATTCCATCCGATGAAAAAATTTCGCCCAATTCCATCCGGTGAAATCAACAAGAGCCTCGTTTATTGCGAATGGATTCTACTCGCAGTTATCGGACTCGCCCTTGCAGCCAGCCTCGGCAGCACCTTTTTTCTGGTAGCTCTCTCTCTCTGGATCATGGGGTGTATTTATAACATTCCGCCCTTCCGCAGCAAGGACAAGCCATATCTTGATGTCCTCAGCGAATCCGTCAACAACCCCATCCGTCTCCTGCTCGGCTGGTACGCCACCGGCATAGCCATCTGCCCGCCCCTCTCCCTGCTGCTCGCTTACTGGATGATCGGGGCTTTTTTCATGGCAGTGAAACGCTTTGCCGAATACCGCAAAATCAATGATCCGGAGCGAGCTGCAAATTACCGCCAATCCTTTATTTATTACAATGAACCACGCCTGCTCACCAGCATTCTCTATTACGCCGTGACCTTCGGTCTCTTCTTTGGCATTTTTCTGATCCGCTACAAGATGGAACTGATCCTTTCCGCCCCCCCTCATTGCCGGCTTCATGGCCTGGTACCTGCAACTCGGTTTTCTCGAAGACAGCCCGGCGCAATACCCCGAGCGACTCTACAGAGAACGCACCTTCACTCTCTACTGCCTGCTCTGCAGCTGCACCATGCTGCTCCATGCTGCTCCTCCTGTTCACCGATATTCCAGCAATGCACACCTTTTTTCAATCCTCTTTTTAAAGGCATAAAGGATAATTATGGAACAGCCCGCCCGTCCGCTTGCCCTGTTTGATTTCGACGGAACTATTACCTCCCGCGACAGTTTCGCCCTTTTTTTAATAAAGACAAAACCTCTGCGCTTCTACCTGGCGGGAATACGTTTCCTGCCACAAATCCTGCTCTTTTTTGTCCGCAGATATCCGAATCAAAATCTCAAGGAGAGCTTTCTGCACTTTCTACTGGCGGGCATGCCTGAGGATGAACTGAAACACAGAGCTGCCATTTTCCTCAAGGAGGAAATCCCCGCAATCATCCGACCACAGGCCGAAGTGACGATAAAAAAGCTCCTCGCAGACAGAACCAGAGTCATCGTGATCACCGCCACTCCGCGGCTGCTGGTGGAACCATGGTGCAGGAAGATGGGAATAGAGATCCTCGGAACAGAGCTGAACTTTGCAGACGGCATCTTCAGCGGCAGTATTGACGGCCTCAACTGCCGGGGAGAGGAGAAGGCAAGGCGGATTAACGAACTTCTCGACCTCAAGAGATATGCTCCCATTGATGTCTATGGAGACAGCTCGGGAGACCTGGCCATGCTGAATCTGACCAGTAAGTCCCACCAGCATTTTAAACCTTTTCGCGATTGAACAAAAATTGAACAAAAAAACAGCAATCCGGTTTCCCGAATCACTGTTTTTTACACCTTAAAGAGAACAGCCTCAAGCAGACAGCCTCATTCGTCGGCGTCAATCTTCAAAATCTTCGCGCCAGGGAACAATGTATCCCCTTTCTTCGTAGAAATAGTGGTAATAATCCCCTCCATTCCCGCAAGAATCGGCGTCTGCATCTTCATCGCCTCCATGATGGCAACCCGGTCGCCCTGAAGAACCTCCTGGCCTTCTTTCACCGTAATCTCTACGATTTTGCCTTTGAAGGGTGAACGGATATCACCAGCTTTGGCAAGGTCAAGGATTTCTTCCTTGGTTAACTCCTGAACCTCACTCACACCACCCGCCCGTTTCTCCGGCTTGTAGCTGAAGATAGTCTGATGATGATCAACAACCATATAGACGTTGACTTCGCCGGTCTCACTCACCGGTGACGGTCCGATTTCAACAAGATGTTTCTTGCCGTGACAGTCGTTGTAATTCAAGTGCTCGCCGGTTTTAAACCCGCCATGTTTAAAGAAAATTGACGGCGGCAGGACATAGACTTCGCCGTACTCTTCAGAAAATTTAAAAAAATCCACCGCGTCATTCGGCTGTTGCAGATAGAGTACAAGCTGGTGATTCGTCGGCTCATATCCGAGATCTTTGGCAAGATCATAACGTTCGTGAGCAAGGTCCATATCCGGGATCTCTCTCTCGCCACCTTCCTCTTTCAAGACCTCGCGCCAGTTCCTCCCCAACACCTTCTCATAGATCCATTCCTCCGGTTTGTAGAAGGGAAAAGGTCCATACTTGCCAAGAAGGAGATTGCGCAGGTCTCCGCTCGGATTGCCATAACGCTCACCGTCGAGGACATTAGAGACTGCCGTTGTCCACAAAATCTGCGAACCCGGGGTCACCGACCAGTAGTTACCCAGTTCCTTCTGTACCCGTGGCAGCTCTTCCTGCAGAATCTCCGGCATCTGATTGAGAAAACCACCCTTCACCGCCTGCTCGAGACTCGAACCCATCGCTCCACCCGGCAGCTTATGGGTCTGCACCGTCGGTTGAAAGCCTTTTATCTGCGACTCAAAGGGAGCGTAATATTGCCGCTCAGACTGGAGAATCTGTGAGGTTTCATTCACCGCATCTTCATCCAGGCCCTCCGGCTCAAACCCATAATCCCGCAGACTCTGCACCACGGTGAGAATCGCCGGCGGCCCGTAGAAACCGGTAAAAGAAGCATCGCCTGCATCAACGATACTCGCACCGTTGCGCACCGCAGCCACAATCCGTCCGATATCATTACCGTCAGTATTATGACCGTGGTAATGGATTGGCACATCGGGGTAGTGCTGTTTCAACCCGTCCACCAGTCGACCTATGCGCCTGGGTGTACCAAGTCCGCCGTGATTCTTGATGCAAAGAGTCACATCCTGGCCCGTCACCTCAAGAATTTCCCCGGCCTTTTTAATATAAAAATCGTTGCTGTGTTCCGGCCCGGTGGAGAAACAGAGACATGGCTCGTTGAGTTTTCCGGCCCTGCCGACTTCCTCAAAGACCGCCACCATATTAGGAACATAATTGAGAAAGTCGAAGGTGCGCCAAACATCAACATAGGGTGCGAACTCCCTCACCGTAAAACGGATCACATTCTGCGGATAGGGCCGATAGCCGAACAGATTTGCGCCACGACAGAGTGTCTGAAACATGGTGCTCGGCATTTTTTCCCGCATCAACTCCAGTTTGGTGAAGGGGTCAACCTGCTTGCGCAGGATATCTACATGGATCGAGGCTCCACCGGTGATCTCCAGTGAAAAATAGCCAGCCTTCTCTCTGCTCGGCGCGGCGAGCAGATCTGTATGCAACAGGATACGGTTCTTGAAATCAGACTGCGACAGATCCCTTGCCGTGTTTGTTATGTAATACCTGCCCTCTTTTGTCACTTCCCGCAGGGTCTTTGCAATCTCACCCACCGGAGTTCCCTGAACAATTCGTCTCATAGTATCTTCTCCGTTTATTTGGCGAATGGATTCTCTTTTGAATGATGAATTTCAGCGATGAACCGGGCCAGTTTGCCCCCCTCACTCGCCTCTTCATCGTAGTGGAAAATAAAGGGATGGGTCTCTATGTAGGAGGTATCGAAGTGACCACTGATAAAATCCTTCTCTACAACAACGTTTTTGTAGAAGGGTATGGTAGTCTTCGGTCCACGAATGGCAAAGTTATTGAGACAGCGCGCCAGCCGCCCCACCGTCTCCTCCCAGGTGTAGCCGTGCACGGTAAGTTTTACCAGCAGCGAGTCATACTCTTCCGGTACGGTATACCCCTGGTAGGCCATTCCGTCGAGACGCACCCCAAAACCACCGGTGGAACGATAAACCGTCACCTTCTTGCCTCCCTCAGGCATGAAGTCATTTTTGGGATCTTCGGCATTGATACGAACCTCAATAGCGTAACCCCGTATCTGTACATCCTTCTGCTCAAGGGTCAGCGGATGCCCGAGGGCTATATTGATTTGATTGCGCACAATGTCAATGCCGGTTATCATCTCCGTGACGGTGTGCTCTACCTGAATCCTCGTGTTAATCTCAAGGAAGTAAAAGTTGTCATCCTGGTCGATCAGGAACTCCACTGTCCCCGCATTGAGATAATTGGCTGCCTTTGCTGCCTTCACTGCCGTATCACATATTGTATCAAGCAGTTCCTTGTTTTGGATATGTGATGGTGCCATCTCAATCAACTTCTGGTTGCGTCGCTGAATGGAGCAGTCGCGGGTGCCGAGGTGAAGGGTCTTACCAAAATTATCGGCAAGGACCTGCACCTCCACATGACGGGGATTGAGGACCAGTTTTTCCAGATAGACAGAGTCGTCATTAAACGCGGCCAGCGCCTCGGAACGGGCCATGGGCAGTTGCGCATGCATCTCCTCATCGCTGTTGATCCGGCGAATTCCACGTCCGCCCCCGCCAGACGTCGCTTTGAGCATGACGGGATAGCCGTGTTGCGCTGCAAAACCAAGCGCCTCATCAATCCCTTTGCGTCCCTGGGAGAGATTTTTTGTCCCCGGAACCATGGGGATACCCGCCTCAGCCATAATCTGTCGGGCAACAACCTTGTTTCCGAGCTCAGCAACGGTCTTTGAATGCGGACCGATAAAGATGATCCCCTCCTCTTCACATACCTTTGCAAAGAGTGGGTTTTCAGCCAAAAAACCATACCCGGGATGAATGGCAACGGCCTTCGCTTTTTTAGCGGCGGTCACCATTTTTTGGATATTAAGGTAGTCGCAACGCGGCCCGTCACCGATCCAGATGGCATCGTCTGCGGTAAGGATATGGCGCGACATTTCATCAGGGGTTTCATAGACCGCAACGGCCTCAAACCCAAGTTCCTGCACTGCCCGGATAACCCGCAGAGCAATTTCCCCGCGGTTGGCTATAAGGATTCGTGTTTTCAAGGTTCCTCCTTCAGGCTTCGTGTTATTAGTGGGAAACGAGCCGCAACAGAACGTTACGACCGTTGAATAAAGGTATTACCAATTTTAAGAGCAGAAAAGCACTTATTATTAAAATAAATATTAATTATTACAGCTTTTCTTTAACTTTACGCAAGGACTTTTTCCACTGCCACGACAAAAGGACTCCTTCGGACTGGATATTTGTTCTCCCCTTGTTTATTGACGAAAGGGCGATTTTCCGGTAAGAATGAGAAGTTTTATCCTCAAAGCATAACTTCCAACCATCCCACCACCCGGACATCATCGGATGTCCACTGCGAGGATTTGTCTATGAAAGCACTCATTGCCCTTGAAGATGGTACAATCTTTGAGGGAACCTCTTTCACCGGAGCCGGGGAAGCCCTCGGTGAAATTGTCTTCAACACCTCCCTCTCCGGCTACCAGGAGGTCCTCACTGATCCCTCCTACACAGGTCAGCTGGTTACCATGACCTATCCACTGATCGGCAACTACGGCATCAACGATGAGGACATGGAGTCGAAAGGAATACATCTAAAAGCCTTCCTTGTAAAAGAGTCCTGTCCCTTTCCCTCCAACTATCGTTCAACCAGGACCCTCGCCGCATTTCTCCAGGAATTCGGCGTACTTGGTGTTGAGGGCTTTGATACCCGGGCCCTCGTACGCCATATTCGTACCGCTGGCGCAATGAAAGCGGCAATCTCCACCGAAGATCTCAATCCCGTTTCGCTCATAAAAAAAGCCAGCAGCTGGAGTGGAATCGTCGGCCGTGACCTGGTGTCAGAGGTAACCTGCAGTGAACCGTACGGCTGGGCAGATAATCAGCCCGTGCGAGGAACAAACTTTTCTTCCGCAAAGGCAGTTGGCAGCGAGAAATTCAAAGTGGTTGTTTTCGACTTCGGTGTCAAATACAACCAGTTGCGCATCCTCTCCGAACTGGGCTGTGCGGTGCAGGTTGTCCCTGCCACAACCTCTGCGGAGACAGTGCTGGCGATGAACCCCGACGGGATCTTCCTCTCCAACGGCCCCGGCGACCCTGAGGGCGTTCCCGGTGTGGTGGAAACGGTGCGGACACTGCTCGGGCAGAAACCGATCTTCGGCATCTGTCTCGGACATCAGATCCTCGGCCTCGCGTATGGAGGCTCAGCTTATAAGTTGAAATTCGGCCATCGCGGCGGCAATCAGCCGGTGAAGGACCTGACCACCGGCCACATTGAAATAACCGCCCAGAATCATGGCTTCTGCATTGATGAAAAGAGCCTGCCGCCAGAGGTAAAAATTACCCACATCAACCTCAATGACAACAGTCTTGAGGGGATGCAGCACTCTCTGTATCCAGCCTTCTCGGTGCAGTATCACCCCGAGTACGCCCCGGGCCCCCATGATGCAAAATACCTCTTTGGTCGCTTTCTCGATATGATGCAGGGCTGAGAGAAAATTTCCCCACCGTTTCACAAAACTCTTTCAACAAGAGCGAATAATCATGCCAAAACGTACAGATATAAAAAAAATTCTCATTATCGGCTCCGGCCCCATTATTATCAGTCAGGCCTGCGAGTTTGACTACTCTGGTGTCCAGGCAGTCAAGGCGCTGAAAGAGGAGGGCTATGAGGTCGTCCTCATCAACTCAAACCCCGCCACCATCATGACTGACCCCGAGCTGGCCGATGCCACCTACATTGAGCCGATCACTCCGGAATTTGTCATCAAGGTCATTGAGAAGGAGCGCCCCGACGCCATTCTCCCCACCCTCGGAGGACAAACCGCGCTGAACATTGCCATTCAGGTAGCGGAGACCGGCGTGCTGGAGAAATACAACGTGGAGATGCTCGCCGCCAACATCGACGTCATCAAAAAGGCAGAGGGCCGGGAAGAGTTTCGCGACGCGATGACCAGGATCGGCCTCAAGGTCCCGCAGTCCTACATCGTGAGAGACCTTGCCTCCGCCATGGAAGCGGGTGAAAAAATTGGTTTTCCGATCATAGTGCGCCCGAGTTTTACCCTCGGAGGCACCGGCGGCGGCGTCGCCTACAACCGCCGGGAACTGGAAGAACTCTGCATCTCCGGACTTGACCGCTCCATGACCACCGAAATTATGGTGGAGAAATCGCTGCTCGGCTGGAAAGAGTATGAGCTTGAAGTAATGCGCGACAAGGCAGACAACGTAGTAATTATCTGCTCCATTGAAAACATGGATGCCATGGGTGTGCACACCGGGGACTCTATAACAGTAGCGCCGCAGCAAACCCTCTCCGATGTCGAATACCAGAACATGCGCGATGCCGCCATCGCCATCATCCGCGAGATTGGCGTGGAGACCGGAGGTTCCAACGTGCAGTTCGCTGTCAATCCGAAAGACGGCGAATTGATGATTATTGAGATGAACCCCCGCGTCTCTCGCAGCTCGGCACTGGCCTCCAAGGCTACCGGCTTTCCCATCGCCCGAATTGCCGCCAAACTCGCCGTCGGCTATACCCTCGACGAGTTGAAAAACGACATCACCCGCGAGACTTTTGCCGCCTTTGAACCCTCTATCGATTACTGCGTGGTGAAAATCCCCCGCTGGACCTTCGAAAAATTTCCCGAGGCAGAAGACCATCTCACCACAGCAATGAAATCAGTGGGTGAGACCATGTCCATCGGCCGCACCTTCAAAGAGGCCTTTCAAAAGGCGATGCGTTCCCTCGAAACCGGCCGATTCGGCTTCGGTGGCGACGGTAAAATGCCCCTTGAACACCTTCCTGAGGAGGATCTGCTTGACCGCCTGCGCGTTCCGAATTCAAAACGTCTTTCTCATATTTATGAAGGCCTCAAACGCGGCATGACAGTGGAAAGAATTTCCGAACTCACCCTTATCGATCCATGGTTTATCCACAATCTCAAACAGATCGTGAATGTTGAGGGAGAAATTTGCGAAAAAGGTTTTCAGGGGCTGGACACTGATTTTCTGCGCTACTGCAAGAAGCACGGCTTCTCCGATGTACAACTCGCCTTCCTCACCGGTGTTGACGAGGAGGACATCCGCCAGCTCCGCCTGAAAAAAAACGTTACGCCGGTTTTCAAACTGGTAGACACCTGCGCCGCCGAATTTGAATCCTACACACCATACTATTACTCCACCTATGAGCAGGAGAACGAAGCAAAAATAACCACCGCCCGCAAGGTGATAATCCTCGGCGGTGGCCCCAACCGTATCGGCCAGGGTATCGAGTTTGATTACTGTTGCGTGCATGCGGCAATGGCCCTCAAAGAGATGGGAGTGGAGTCGATCATGATCAACTCCAACCCGGAAACCGTCTCCACCGACTACGATACCAGCGACAAACTCTTCTTCGAACCGCTCACCCGCGAAGATGTGCTGTCAATCATCGACCAGGAGAAACCAGATGGAGTCATCGTCCAGTTCGGCGGCCAGACCCCTCTCAATCTTGCCGTCCCTCTTGAAGCGGTGGGCGTAAAGATTATCGGAACCCAGCCTGACGCCATCGACCGTGCGGAAGACCGCGAACGCTTCAAGAAGCTGCTGCAGAAGCTGAATCTGCGCCAGCCCGCCAATGACATCGCCTATACCGAAGAAGAGGCACTGGCCGCCGCCCGCAAGATCGGCTACCCCGTAGTAGTGCGTCCATCTTACGTCCTCGGCGGCCGCGACATGCGTATCGTCTACTCCGACGAGGGTATCAAAGACTTCATGAAGGCAGTAAGCAATGGCGCCAGCCGCATGGAGCACCCGGCACTCATTGACCAGTTTCTTAAGGATGCCACCGAAATTGACGTAGACGCCCTCTGCGACGGCAACAACACGGTGATCGGCGGCATCATGGAACACGTTGAAGAAGCCGGAATCCACTCCGGAGACTCCTCCTGCGTCCTGCCACCGCACACCCTTACCGCCACCATAATCGAATCCATCAAGGATGCGAGCCGTGCAATGGCCGAAGAGCTTGGTGTGATCGGGTTGATGAACGTACAGTATGCGGTAAAGGATAATCAGCTCTATATTCTTGAGGTCAATCCGCGCGCCTCCCGCAGCGTCCCCTTCACCAGCAAGGCTACCGGCGTCCCCCTGGCCAAACTTGCCACCCGCCTGATGCTCGGCGAAACACTGGCGGATATCGGCTTTACGAAAGAAGTGGAAGTAAAACACTGGGCGGTAAAAGAGGTGGTCTTCCCCTTCGACCGTTTTGAAAATGTTGATACCCTGCTTGGACCGGAGATGAAATCCACCGGAGAAGTGATGGGGATTGATGACAACCTCGGCCTCGCTATCGCCAAAGCCAATCTGGCCACCGGCGTAAAGATTCCGCGAAGCGGCAACGTCTTCATTTCCGTCCGTGATAATGACAAGAAACAGATTGTCGCCGTTGCTGAAAAGCTGGAGATACTGGGTTTCACTCTTTTTGCCAGCAGCGGCACCATGAAATATCTCAAGCGCGCCGGGGTGAAATGCGAACTGGTAAAAAAAATATCCGAAGGGAGGCCACATATTCTTGACAAAATTCGTGACAAAGAGATCTGCTGGATCGTCAACACCTCGCTCGGCAAGCGCACCACCGAGGACAGCTACCTCATCCGCCGGGCCGCACTTGATTACCATATTCCCTATACAACCACCGCCAGTGGGGCAGGCGCAATGGTAAAAGCCATTCAGGAACTGTCGAAAAAAGAGCCCGAGGTTCAACCTGTGCAATATTATAACAGACTGCGCAGTTGATTTTCCCTCGACAATTCTGTTTTTAGCTTTACATTTACAGGTTTGAAGTGGGAGTTTCCCGCGCCACGGATACCGTGACGTTCACCTTGTATAAACCATAACAGCATGGCAATTCAGCCCTCTGCCCATCAATGGAGAGTCCGTTTGAATACCTTTTACAAAAATTTGAGCATGTGGCTGGTTATCGGCCTCACCTTTATTCTGCTCTTTAACCTCTTTAACAAGCCACAGACAGCCACCAACTCTATTCCCTACAGTGAGTTCGTCAGCAATGTGGAACGCAAGAGTGTCAGTTCCGTAACCGTTAACGGTGATGTCATCACCGGCGAATTGAACAACGGACAGAAGTTCCGCACCATCTATCCGCTCAACGACGGCAAGCTGATGGAGATAATCCGCAATTCAGGGACCTCCATCGAAGTAAAGGAGCTGGAGAAAGAGAACTGGATAATGACCCTGTTCGTCTCCTGGTTCCCGATGTTGCTGCTGATCGGAGTGTGGGTTTTTTTCATGCGTCAGATGCAGGGCGGTGGCAAGGGCGGAGCTCTTTCTTTCGGGAAGAACCGGGCAAAACTCACCGAGCAGTCCGACAACAAAGTGACCTTTGCCGACGTGGCCGGAATTGATGAGGCCAAGGAGGAACTTGAGGAAGTTGTTGATTTTCTCAAAGATCCCGGGAAATTCACCATCCTCGGTGGCCGTATTCCTACCGGAGTGCTCCTTACCGGCCCTCCTGGCACCGGGAAAACCCTGCTTGCCAAGGCCATTGCCGGAGAGGCAGATGTCCCCTTCTTCTCTATCTCTGGTTCCGACTTTGTTGAGATGTTCGTCGGTGTCGGTGCCTCCCGGGTACGTGACATGTTCGCCCAGGGCAAGAAAAACGCGCCCTGCATCATTTTTATTGATGAGATTGATGCTGTAGGCCGTCAACGTGGAGCCGGACTTGGAGGTGGCCACGACGAGCGCGAACAGACCCTCAATCAGCTTCTTGTGGAGATGGACGGTTTTGAAACCAACGACGGTGTTATCATTATCGCCGCCACCAACCGCCCCGACGTCCTTGACCCGGCCCTGCTTCGCCCCGGCCGCTTTGACCGCCAGGTGATAGTCTCGGTCCCCGATGTCGGCGGCCGCCGGAAGATTCTTCAAATATATGCACACAAAACCAAGATAGATCCACAGGTCAACCTTGACCTTATCGCCCGCGGAACTCCAGGTTTCTCCGGGGCTGATCTGGAAAACCTCGTCAACGAAGCTGCGCTGATGGCAGCCCGTACCGGGAAAAGTCAGATCAATCAGGATTTGCTGGAAAAAGCCAAAGACAAAATCATGATGGGTGCTGAGCGGCGCTCCATGATCATAAAGGACAGTGAAAAAAGGATCACCGCCTTCCATGAAGCGGGCCATGCCCTGGTCGCCTGGATGTTGCCCGAGGCGGACCCCGTACATAAGGTTACCATTATTCCCCGCGGCCGGGCCCTCGGTTTAACCATGCAGTTGCCGGAGGATGATAAATATACCCACAGCCTCACTTACCTGCAGGATGAACTCTGCATTCTCTACGGCGGGCGCATCGCCGAAAAGATTATCTTCAACGAGATCACCACCGGTGCTGGCAACGATATTGAACGCGCCACCAGCCTGGCCCGTAAGATGGTCTGCGAATGGGGCATGAGTGAGGAACTTGGGCCCCTGACCTACGGCAAGAAGGAAGAGCAGATTTTTCTCGGTCGTGACATCAACCAGTCGCGAGATTTCTCCGAAGATACTGCACGGCAGATTGATACCGCCGTCCGTCGCATTATCAACGACGCAGTTGACACCACTGAAAAAATCCTTGGTGAAAACAGGGATATTCTGGAGAAGATGGCTGAGGAACTGATGGATAAAGAAACCATCATGCTTGAGAATATGGAGGACATCATTGAAGGACTCCGTCCCGGCAAATACACCGCGAAGATCAAAGAACGCCGCCGAAAAGAGGAGGAGATGAGAACTCGCCCCATTGAGCCGGAAGAGAAAAAGGAAGAGACGGTTTTCACCGCTACTGAAGATCCGGCAGAGAAACCGGAAGAAAAGCCCACAGAAGCCTCCGACGACAAAGAAAAACCGGAGGAGTAACAGCAACACTTCTTTGAAAATTTCTTAAAGAACAGCAGAAGGGCAATGACATCGGTCATTGCCCTTCTGCTGTTTCCAGCACACAGCTCAAAGAATAACCGACAAAACGAGAGAAAACATGAGAACAACACGTACAAAAATCATGGCGATACTCAACGTCACCCCGGACTCCTTTTCAGACGGCGGCAGGTTCAACACCGTTGCCACGTCCCTCGCCCGGGCAGAATCTCTGATTGCCGACGGGGCAGACATCCTCGACATTGGCGGAGAATCCACCCGTCCCTTTGCCACCCCCGTGGGCCTTAAAGAGGAGCTGCGCCGGGTGATTCCTCCCATTGAGGCTATCCACAGCGAGCACCCTGCAATTCCCATCTCCATTGACACCATGAAGGCAGAGGTGGCACGGCAGGCCATCGCCGCCGGAGCCACCATCCTCAATGATATTTCCGCCTGCCGTGCCGATGAAGCAATGGTCAAAGTTGCGGTAGAGAGCAACGCTCCGCTGATTATCATGCACATGCAGGGCACTCCGCAGAATATGCAGGTCAACCCGCAATACAACGACGTGGTGGAGGAGCTGTTAAATTTTTTCCGCAAACGCCTTGCCAGCCTTACCAACGCAGGTGTGAGCCGGGAAAAGATCATTCTCGATCCGGGCATCGGCTTCGGCAAACGGCTGGAGCACAACCTCAGCCTGATCCACCATCTCAACCGTTTCGCCGAGCTGCATCAGCCGCTCCTTCTCGCCCACAGCCGTAAAAGCTTCCTTGGTGCCATCACAGGTATCAAAGAAGAATCACAGCGGGACTTTGCGACAGCCACCATTGCAGCCCTCGCCTGCGCTCCGTGGGTGGATATAGTGCGGGTACACAACGTTGGCCTCACTCGCGAGGCACTGCTGATAGCAGAAGCCATTGCCTCGGCTGGATAAAAGTCTCAGGGGGGTCTTCGCCACACCTTGCCCCCTGCACCATTCCCGAAGAGGCCGAGCTGGTGATAATAAGAATTCCCCACATATTGAAATCCAGGGAAGAAGTCTGCTTTCTACCCGCCGACACTTTTGGGTACCTTGCATAATCGCCAACCTTCTTTATTACAGTAAAAAATTTATCCTCCGACAAAGCAAGAAACGAGACGTCGAGGTAAGCGCTATACTCCGCTATCAAAGTGATGCCTGTTTGGTCATGAAATTCTCCCTCGGTGAGGCCGCTGCAGCAAGGTGGTTATCGCCCCAAACGTCCCGCTGCTGGGAACAAAGCATCCATCCCGACTGGAAAAATCCCCCCTCCTTTGCCGGCAAGATGAACTCCTGCTGCATCCTGTTGCGTAAAAGGGAAGACGGTGATTTATTCGGCAGCCTCTGCATCCTCGACGACAAAGCCAAAACACCTTCAACGACAAGTTTACCCTTCTCATCAAGGAGTTTCACGACATCCTCGAAGAAGGTTTAAAGACCTCCCGCCTGCCCTCCAGGGGTATTTCTCAGGGAAACAGCAGCCCGGAGGTAAACCAGTAGTAGAAAATATAACCACCGGCAATCAGCAGCAGAACAGCGGAGATTCTCTGCACCCACGGTATCACCCTGCGCAGAGTGCTGACCACAACTCCCTCACGCAACACCGCAATTCCGAGGGTCAGCAGCAGGATAATACTTCCCATGCCGAGTATATAACTGATAAAAGGCCAGATCCCGGTGAGAAAATCCCCTGAGGAAAGTGCGCTCCCTGCCACCATGAGAAAGATCGGCAGGGTGCAGCCAAGTGAAGCCGCCCCGAAGGCGAGACCGAAGAGAAAAAAACCGCGCACGCTGATATCACGGGGATCACCAATCTTCGCGGAGAGACTCTGAAAGCCACCAAAGGAGAGATTTTTCCCGGCGAGCATTGCCAGCCCGAGCAGGAAGAGCAATCCTCCCACGATCAGTGCGACCCAGGGCACAAACTCCATCAGATAGCTTCCCCCGGCGGAGACAGCAACCCCGACTACCCCAAAAAGCAGCCCAAAACCGGAGGTCACCACTGTGGCAATCCACACTGCCTTGAAAAGACGCAACAGAAAGGAGCCATCGCGAAAGGTTTGCTCCTGAGCCCCGAGATAGAGGGTGAGGTAGATGGGCAGCATTGTAAAACCACAGGGATTGACGGCTGACACCATCCCTGCACCGAAAGCATATCCGAAGGGCAGCAGTGTTGCAACCTGCCCCAGCCATTGACTTATTTCTGCCTGCATGATGACCTCTGTGTTGTAGGGAACATCGAATAATCGCTCATCTTCTTCGTTACAGTCAAAAAATTATCCTCCGACAAAGCGAGGAACGAAACGTCGAGGTACGCGCTATACTCCGCCATCAAAGTTATGGCTGCGGTAAATTTTTTCCTGTCCCCCGAATATGAACGGAATCCAAGCTTTTTCAAGCTACCCTGGAGATATTCCGTAACGAATTGAGAGAGTTCTCAAAATAATCGCCCTGACGAAAATAGCAACGAACACGTCCTGTCCCCGCCACGCCACCGCGTGGTGTATAAAAAGAGGGGATGCTGTACATCGGCGTAGTTACTCTTCCTTTAGATTGTCTGGAGGAATTCTTTTCTGAGCAGGAAATGACGAACAAAAAATGGCACATCCGTAACGCCGTTGAAAACTTTTTCATCGCCTGTCTCTGCCACCGCGATGTTGAAGAGACCATTGCACCCGTCTGTGAAGACGTGCTCAGTGTCGGCACAGGTACCCATGAAACAGTCCGCAATAGGGAAGAGTTTCGCACTCTTGTTCTCGAAGATGTCGCCAGCTCTCCAGTCTCGACAGAGTTCCACTTTGAGGATTACACCGAAACCAGCCTTTCCGACACGGTGGTCGCAGCCATCTTTCAGATGCTTCTCACCATCCTGGAGACCGCCAACAGGGTTGACAGGCAGAGGAAGGCCGCCACCATACATGTTTCCACCCCTGCTCTAAAACAGGAGGATTGCGAATATTTTTCCCTGAGGAATGTTAACAACCAGGTGCATCTCGCGCAGGAGCCCCAGAAGCAGTTACGGGCTCTCCTTCTGACTTCACTGCCAGGTGGCATCTTCGGTTTTACCACGAAAAGGACTCCTCCCTCGATGTCATCAACGACAAAATGCTCCGCTGCTTTGGCTACACCGCAGATGAATTTTTTTTACAGACTCGGAAGGATATGATTCAATTTGTTCATCCGCTGACAGACAGCAAATCATCACCAGTGTCCACGACACCCTGCAGCATTCCGAGACTATAAGTTCGACCTGCACCTGCAGAAAAAGGGAGGCAACACTGCCTCCGAGTAAAAGCAAGGGGGCCATCGAATCATCACTGACGAGGGACACTGCAGCGGCTGCTTCTACCAAAAAACGCCCTCACCACCCGATAGTCCTGTTAAGGGTAAATATTGACATTTGTCCCTTTTCCAAAGTAATCTCCGTAGTTGTACAAATACTTTTATGGAAAATACCCCATGCCGCTGACCACCCGACAGTGCCACTTCCTCCCCTGGTTGAAAAAGAAAAAAGCCAGCGACAGCAAGACTCCGAGTCTGCGCAAGGCCGGCGGAAATATCAGCGTGAGCAACAACGCCGTCGCCTGGATGTTCACTCAGCTTGAACGCCGCGGCCTTAGCAAACACAGGGGGGCCTGCTGCAGCCACACACCCGCCCTCTTGACCAGCAGCCGCCGACATGCCCATCTCCCGCTGCGGATCACTTCGCCCACCGCCTGCCGCTCATCGACGAAATCGTTGTTGTCCTCATTGGCGGCGAAGAGGCGAGGAGGCGACAGTGAAATTCTTCCCCTCCATCCCGACCACATTGAACTGCGCCCGGCCAACAGCGACTTTCCCCCGGCAGTATTACAACTTCCCAAAAGTACTGATACAGAACGGGGTTGTCGGTATCATGTAGAATTGCTCCGCCGAAAAAACCACACCATGACTTCGTTCCCCCCCAAAAACACCCGTTGTAACGGGAAGTCAGTCTTAGGGAAACGAAACGTCACAACACCTGCCCTGTCACCCTGCGCCAGGAGAAACACTCTGTTTGTTGACAACATTTTGAAAAACACGTTATTTAAAACTCTGCTTTTCCCATAGAGAGGCATTTTCTTTTGTCTCCCTTTTCCAATCCCTTCCACAAGGAGCCCCCCATGATCCGACGTCCAGTTGCCCAGCTCTCCGTGTTCCTCCTGACGCTCTTCTTTGTCACTGCGGCCTCGGCTGCCACCACGGTAAAAATGAGCTACAACGGCCCTCCCAGTCTTGAAGACAACGCCGTCCACGCCTTCGCCACCACTTTCAAAGAAATTGTTGAGAAGGAGACCAGCGGGGAACTCACCATCGACCTCTATCCTAACAGCCAGCTCGGCAACGAACAGCAGCGCATGGAGCAGGTAATGAGCAGCCCGATGATCAACATCGCTTCCTACGGCGGGATTGAGACTCTCTTCCCTGAAATGTTTGCTACCAATATCCCTTTTCTCTTCAAAGACTACGCTACCGCCCACCGTTTTTTTGACAACAGCGAATTCATGAGCAAAGCGATCAAAGAACTGCGTTCCCGCACCGGCATTGAACTTCTTGCAGTCGTTGAGGAGGGAGGCTTTCTCGCCTTCACCTGCGACAAACCAATCCACAGTCCAGCCGACTTCAAGGGGCTGAGATTCCGCGCCATGGACGCCAGTCAGGTCGCCATGTATGAGGCCTTCGGCGCCTCCGGGACACCGATTCCCTGGACTGAGGTTTATCTTGCGCTGAAAACCGGCGTGGCCAACGGTCAGATGAATCCGCCCACCTACATCATCATGGGCAGCCTCTACGAAGTGCAAAACAATCTTACCCTCGCAAACGTGCAGTATTCGGACCAGTTCCTGCTCATCAATGGTGAAATTCTCGACAAACTCACCGCCGACCAGCAGACGACAGTGCGCAAAGCCGCTCACGAAGCCAACGTCAAGACCCGTGAACTAGTAGAATCTCAAGTAGGGAAACGGATACAGTTCCTCGCCAAAAAAGGAATGGCAGTCTACACCCCTACCGACGCGGAGAGCAAAAAATTTAAAGCTCTCGCCACCCCCTCCTATGTTACCTGGCTGCAGAAGCAGGTAAAGCAGGAGTGGATTGACCTTGCCCTCAAATGTGCTGCCAGCGCGGCAAAGGCTGAATAATAATGGGCGCTCTCTGCAAAATGCTCTCTGACCGGCTTGAGCAATTCTGCCTGCTGCTTGCGGGGCTCCTCCTGCTGGTCAATCTCGGGGCGGTGATGCTCGGCGTCACCGCCCGCTTTTACCGCCCGCCGGTATGGACCACCGACCTCGCCCAGGTCACCCTCGTATGGGTGGTAATGCTGGCCGCCGCACCGGCGCTCAAGCGGGGCGAGCATATGGTCATAAACATTCTCGTGGAGAAGCTTCCAAAAACCCCACGGCATATCGTCACCGTTCTGCGCACACTTCTCTTTTGTGCCATCCTCATTCTGATGATCTGGCTCGGCATCACGTATTCATACAAGATGCGCCTCTTCACCATCATGACCCTCGGTATTAAAAAGGCCGTGCCGCTCGCAGCCGTACCCACCGGCATGGCCCTGATGCTGATCGAATACACGCTGCAGCAGGGAATCTCCATCGATGCACTCCTGCACAACAAAAAGGAGCATCCATGACACTCGTACTTCTCGTTGTCTTCTTCTGTACGCTGGCCTCGGGGCTGCCCCTTTTTCTCTCCATGCTCTGCACTGCTTTGGCGGGCTTTCTTTACATCGGGGACACCAGTCAGCTCCGCCTGATGGTACAGCAGTTTTACGGCGGCATGGAACCATTCTCCCTCCTCGCCATCCCCTATTTTATTCTCGTCGGCGAACTGATGGGCCGCGCCGGTCTCACCAACCGCCTGCTGCGCTTCGCCGAAGCACTGGTCGGCCACCTTAAAGGCGGCCTCGGCTATGTCACCGTAGTGACCAGCATTATCTTCGCCGGAGTCAACGGCTCGGCCGCAGCAGATGCCTCGGCGGTCGGCTCCATCATGATTCCGGCAATGAAGAAAGGCGGTTATCCTGATTCCTACGCCGCAGGACTCACCGCCGGCAGTTCACTGATCGGCCCGATTATTCCACCCTCCATCTTCATGATCCTCTTCGGTGCCATGACCAAAACCAACGTCGGCGGTCTCTTCATGGCCGGAGTCGTTCCCGGGCTGTTGCTCGGTATTGCGTTCATGGTGATGCACCGTATCAGCGCCTCACGACTCAACCTTCCGGTGGTCAACGCCCGTTTCTCGTGGAGGGAACTCTTCGCCGCCACCCTCGGCGCAGTCACTGCCCTCTTTGCCCCAGCCATCATCATCGGCGGCATTCTCTTCGGTTTTATGACCCCCACCGAATCCGGTGCAGTAGCTGCCATTTATGTGATCATCATGGGCCTCTGCTGGACGAGGGAACTAAAGCTGAAAGGAATTGCCAGCAGCATCGCCAACACTGTGCGCCTCACCAGCGTCATCTTTGTGGTCATCGGGGCGGCCACCATTGTTGGCTGGATTCTCTCCTCCGAACGGGTACCCCAGTCAATGGCGCCGGTGATCATGAAATATGCAACCACGCCGACGCAGGTACTGCTCTTCATCAGCGTCATTATTTTTGTGGTCGGCATGTTCATGGAGGAGATAGCAGCTCTCGTGTTACTCACTCCGGTTTTTGCCCCGCTTGCTCTCGCAGCAGGGATTGATCCGCTTCACTTCGGCATCGTCATGACACTGAACATTACCATCGCCCTGATAACACCGCCCATGGGCGCCTGTGTTTACATCGTCTCCTCAGTGGGGGGAGTTCCTCTGGAAAAGATGTTCCGCCACATATGGCCCTTTGTGCTGGTGTCGCTCGCCTGCCAGCTGCTGTTGATTTTCGTTCCCGAAATCTCACTTTTTCTGCCCCATCTGCTGGGCTATTGAAATTCTGACACTCTCTTTTCAAGGAGGTAAACTTCTGTGAAGCTTAACCTGAAACCTGTTCCTCAACTCCCCCCCGACGATCTCGCAGTCCTCGCCGCCATCCCCATCGTCCCCTCTGATTCTCCACTCTATCCCCTCTCCCTCGCCCCGGAGAAAATTCTCGTTCGTTCCGCCTACCACGCGGCACAGATGGACGACGCACTGCCGGAGTGCTACGCCCGGGAAGAGGTTCAACAGAGGCTCTTCACGGCGGCTGGCATGCTCCCCTCCGATCTGCGCCTCGTCATCCTCGACGGCTGGCGGAGCACCGCCCTGCAGCGGGCCCTCTTCGACCAGTGCCGCCGCTACTATTACTCCCTCCATCCCGAGGCCGATGAGACGGTCATCCACACGCTGGCGTCCAAATTTGTTGCCGTTCCCTCAGCCGATCCTCAGGCGCCATCGCCTCACCTCACGGGCGGCGCCATTGACCTCACCCTCGCCGACCGCAGTGGTCGCCCTCTTTTTTTTGGGGCAAAATTTGACTTTGCCGGAGAGATCTCCTGGACCCGCCACTTCGAAAACGCCAGGGAAGCAGGAGAGGAGCTCTCAGCACGGGAAGAGGAAGCTCTGCACAACCGCCGCCTGCTCTACCATGTAATGGTCGCCGCGGGCTTTGCCAACTACGACCACGAATGGTGGCATTTTGAATACGGCACCCAGAGATGGGCACGAATTTGCGGCAAAGACAAAGCCTTCTACGGTCCGGTTCACCTTACCCTGCAATCCTTTGAGATTCCCATGGGGAAGGAATGCAATTCAACTCCCCGTGTTGGAGAATAAAGGAAGAGCAACGCATTGAATTACCGGGAAAGACAAAAGTTCACGCGCTGCCTTCTCCATGCTTTTTTTACAGGACAATACCGGGGAGACAGCAATGCAGCTTGCGGCTGGTCAAAAAAGAAATGAACTGCCCCAACAAAGACTATCTCAAGAGGCTGTCATAGAAGGTATATTTCGTTTTCTCTGCAGGAGGGAGACTAAAGGCACAAAACCATTGTTCTAAATTAAAAACAGGCCAACGGTTTTGTGAAGGCAGGAAGATTACTTCTTCAGGATATCGTAATTTCTGGCGACAAATGGAGGCATAAAATTTGCTGTCAAATCCTGCACTTTATCGGTTAGAATTTTCACATCTTTAAAGCCGGCAGCCTGTAAATAGACGAATGCCATCACAGCACGGATACTGCTGGCACAGAAGGTAACAATAACCTTGTCCCGGGGTAATTCAGCCAAGCGGTCGGGCAGTTCTGCAATAGGAATGTTATACGCAAATGACAGACTCACCAGTTCAGCCTCTTCTTTGGAACGCAAATCCAACATCATGGCTTTGTCCTCTTTCTTAAGGGCAAGAAAGTCATCCATCATAATGCGATATGCACCACTTGCGAAATAATCCAGGGTACAAGAACGATAAACATCATCTAACTGTTTCATAAAAAACACTCCTTTTATTTTGTTTACACAGCCATTTTAAAAACACCTCAAGCAAAGTTTCAACTATATTCCTTACTCCTTTTCTGATATTCATCCCAGTTATTTTTCAGTTATTCCATAAATCCGTTATTAACCCGGCGAATAATCAGAGCTGAATGAGTACAATAAGTGCAACCGCGTAATATGAAAAAGAGTGAGCTGCCGGTATGGTTATGTCACGACAACTTAACCGGAGGTTATCATGCACAGGTACAAGTCCTTACTACCAACAGCTCACTCTCTTAGAAAGGTAGCAGATCAGTGCATTTCTTCAAACAGGAAGATCTCATACCAATATTGCTGCTACATTGA
>JALNVI010000008.1 GCA_023231425.1 Desulforhopalus sp.
GCAGCAGATGTCGTCCCCGTCCGGTAAAAAGATAGAAAATACAGGTCAGTTCGCCAAAGAGTAACCCTGTTCCCCGCGTTACCCGCACCACTCCAAGCCAGAGATATGGCAGGACCAGAAGTGCCCTGCCAATATCCTTTCCCACAGCAGCAAAGGAGCCCCACGAACGGATCAGACTGTGATCAGTAAGCATGGAACCAAGGATGCTGCCGACAAGGGTAGCAAGCAGCAGCGTGAAAAAGGCGATAACCAGACGAGAGGTAAGGGGCTGTTTCAACTTCATGGCGTCACCGTGAGAAGAGCACTCGCCCCAGAACCCGCCACTCAAACCTCGAGATAATGCAGGATGCCTTTCGCCGCCGCCCGCCCGCCGGCGATAGCGGTCACAACCAGGTCAGAACCACTCACCGCATCCCCTGCGGCAAAGACCTTTTCGTTCGCAGTCTGACCGGCAAACGTCGCTGTCTCCGGAGCCACAATCCGTTTGCGTTCATCCAGCAAAACTCCGTTCTCCGCAAGAAAAGCAGGCGGGCTGGGCCGAAAACCAAAGGCCATCACCACCGCATCTGCCGGCAGGGTTTTTTCACTTCCAGCTACGGGCTCCGGTCTCCGACGGCCGCGCTCATCCGGCTCACCAAGTTCCGTTGAAACAACCTCCACGCCGTTCACCCGGCCATCCGCCCCGAGGGTAATTCCAAGTGGCTGCAGATTCCACAAAAATTGAACGCCCTCATCCTCGGCATTGCCCACTTCTTTTACTGAACCAGGCATATTAGCCCGGTCTCGACGATAGGCACAGCTCACACTTTTCGCTCCCTGGCGAATGGAAGTGCGCAGACAGTCCATGGCAGTATCACCACCGCCAAGCACAACAACCTGCTGTCCTGCCATATTAATCCAGGGGTAACGGTCGCGCCTGCCACCCATAAGGTGGTCAATATTGCCTATGAGAAAGTCGAGGGCGTTATAAACCCCGTCGGCATCCTCATTTTTCAGTCCCGCAGACATCGGAGTATAGGTTCCCACCCCGACAAAAACCGCGTCGTACTCATTGAGCAGTTCCGCAAAGGGTTTATCGACACCGATCTCCACACCGAGCTCAAACCCGATGCCCATCTCAACAAAGATCTTCTGCCGCAGCTCCATCACATTCTTCTCCAGCTTGAAAGAAGGTATGCCAAAGGTGAGCAGACCACCGATCTCGGGATGGATATCAAAGACGGTCGGCGCCACGCCGTTGCGCACCAGCACATCGGCACAACCCAGTCCCGCCGGACCAGCACCGATTATTGCCACTTTTTTGCCGGTGGACTTCACCTTGCTCATATCCGGCCGCCAGCCCATGGCGAAGGCTGTGTCAACAATATACTTTTCGTTGCTGCCAATGGTCACCGCACCGTAATCATCGTGCAGCGTACAGGCCCCTTCACAGAGGCGGTCCTGCGGACAGACCCGACCGCACACCTCGGGCAGAGAATTCGTCTGATGACACAGCTCCGCCGCCTCGACAATACGCCCCGCTGTCAGCAGTTTCTGCCAGTCCGGAATGTAGTTGTGCAGTGGACAGCGCCACTCGCAGTAGGGAAGACCGCAGTCAAGACAACGTTCTGCCTGATTACGCGCCTGAAGTTCCTGAAAGGGTTTATAAATCTCAACAAATTCGTGTCGGCGCCTTTCAATGCGCTTCTTTTGCGGTTCAACCCGCTCCACTTCGAGAAATTGAAAAACGTTATGCTTCATAATAAAGTCTCCATCATGCGGCTGCTGAAAATCGTTCCGGGTTAGAATCGCATTTACTGGGTGACGGCCAGGGCCTCCTCTGCGCCGTGGTCTCGGCTGCCGAGAAGCGTTTCTACATTACTGGTCTTTGGTTTCACCAGTTTGAAGAGCTCGACAAAGTGTTCATCAAAACCCTCAAGGATATGCTCCGCCCGCAGACTGCCGGTCTCCTCAAAGTGCCAGTTGATGACGCTGCGCAGATGCTCCTGCAAAACCGGCAGACCGGTGAGAGAGACGACCTCCACCAGTTCGGGGTTAATACGCCCTTCAAGCTGGCCACTCTCATCAAGCACATAGGCAAAACCGCCGGTCATCCCGGCGCCGAAGTTGACACCGGTGCCCCCGAGAATAGTAACATGGCCGCGGGTCATATATTCGCAGCAGTTATCCCCCACACCCTCGACAACAGCACGGGCACCGGAGTTCCGCACGGCAAACCGCTCCCCGGCCCGTCCGGCGGCAAAGAGGCGTCCGCCAGTGGCACCGTAGAGGCAGGTATTGCCGATGATCGCCGCTTCGTGACTTTTGTAGCTGACCCCCATTGGCGGCCGGATAACCAGCCGTCCACCAGCCATCCCTTTGCCCACATAGTCATTGGCGTCACCGGTGAGCACCATGTGCAGACCGCCAGCGTTAAAGGCACCAAAACTCTGTCCCGCCGAACCGTTGAAGTGCAGGGTGATAATATCATTAGCCATCCCCTTGTTGCCGTGGTGCTCGGCAATGATGCCACTGAGACGTGCACCAACGGTACGATCGGTATTGTGGATGGTAAAGCTGCCCGAGCCTCCGCTGCGGTTAACCACCGCCTCGCGAAACTGCTCGGCGATCTGCAGATTAAGTTCGCCACGATCCAGGGCCACGTTCTTTTCTTTATAGAAGAGCGCGCCGGGAATCTGCGGCGTCGCGGTCTCAAGCAGCGGTTTGAGATTGAGCTTGCGCTGACGGTCCGTTCTTCCCTCGAGTTGCTCAAGCAGGTCAGTACGACCGATGAGATCGGTGAGATGAACAACGCCGAGCTCGGCGAGCAGCATTCGCGTCTCCCGTACGAGAAACTTGAAATAGTTCATCACCATATCCGGCACCCCTTTGAAAAACTCCCTGCGCAGGGTCTCATCCTGGGTGGCGATGCCGGTGGCGCAGTTGTTGAGGTGGCAAATGCGCAGGTAGCGACAGCCGAGCGCAATCAGCGGGCCAGTACCAAAGCCGAAGCTCTCTGCACCAAAAATCGCCGCCTTGACAACATCCTCTGCTACCTTCAGACCACCGTCTACCTGCAGGCGCACCTTATGTCGCAAATTGTTCTCCACCAGCGCCTGCTGTGCCTCCACCAGCCCCAGCTCCCACGGACTGCCCGCATATTTCACTGAGGTGAGCGGACTGGCACCGGTGCCGCCATCGTAGCCGGAGATGGTGATCATGTCGGCATTGGCCTTGGCCACCCCCGCAGCAATAGTGCCGACCCCCGGTTCCGAAACAAGTTTGACACTGATCTGCGCATGGTCGTTGACCTGCTTGAGGTCAAAGATGAGCTGGGCAAGGTCTTCAATGGAATAGATATCATGGTGCGGCGGCGGTGAAATAAGGGTGACACCAGGCACAGCGAAACGCAGTTCGGCAATCTGTTTCGTCACCTTGTGACCAGGGAGCTGACCGCCCTCGCCGGGCTTGGCACCCTGCGCCATCTTAATCTGAATCACCTCGGCGTTGACCAGATATTCCGGGGTAACCCCGAAGCGGCCGGAGGCAACCTGTTTGATCTTCGACACTTTTTCGGTACCGTAACGGGCCGGATCTTCCCCACCCTCACCGCTGTTGGAATAGCCACCGAGACGGTTCATGCCGATGGCCAGCGCCTCATGCGCCTCCGCACTCAGTGCGCCGATGGACATGGCCGCAGAGTCAAAGCGGCTGTAGAAATTCTCTGCCGGTTCCACCTCATCAAGCTGCAGCGGCGTCTTCACCTTCTTCAGACCGAGCAGGTCGCGGAAGCAGGCTGGCGGCCGCTCGGAGACAAGCCGGGAATATTTCTGATACTCCTCAAAACTGCCGCTGCGCACCGCCGCACGCAGAGCCGTGACCACATCGGGGTTGTAGCAGTGATACTCCCCGCCGTAGATATATTTAAAGTGACCACCACGGGCCAGCGGCTTCTGCAGCTGCCGCCAGGCGAACTTCGCGCGATCGATATGCTCCTGCTGGAACTCGGCAAAGCCAGCACCGCCGACTCGGCTGATGAGATCACCGAAACAGAACCTGGTCAGCTCCTTATCGAGCCCGACCGCCTCAAAGAGCTGCGCGCAGCGGTAGGAAGCGAGGGTGGATATTCCCATCTTGGAGAGAATCTTCATCAGTCCCTTGTTGATCCCCTTGCGGTAGTTGCAGATCGCCTCCTTGAGATCCATTTCAATGGTACCATCGGCAACAAGTTTGTCGATGGTCTCATAAACGAGATAGGGATAGATGGCGGTAGCACCAACGCCAAGCAACACAGCAAAGTGATGCGGATCGCGGGTTATGCCTGTCTCAACTATAATGTTCACATCGCAGCGCAGGTTATTTTCCATCAACAGCCGCTGCAACAGTCCGACCGCCATGACTGCCGGGATAACCAGCTTGTCGGCGGAGATATTACGGTCAGTAAGCATGAGCAGGACAGCACCTTTTCTTGCCTTCTCCACCGCCTCTGCGGCGAGCCGTTCCAGTGCCCCTTTCAACCCCTCTTCCGGCTTATAGGTGAGATCAAACCAGGCATGGTCGTAGTCCTTCTTCTCAAGGGCAAGCAGAGCATCCACTTCGGAACGCACCAGTACCGGGGCGGGGAAGAGCACACGGCGGGCATACCCCTGGCCTTCATCAAAGACATTCTCCTCACGACCGATACAGATCTCCAGCGACATCACGTGCTTCTCACGCAACGGGTCAATGGGAGGATTGGTCACCTGAGCAAAGCGCTGACGGAAATAGTCGCAAAAGTTCCGCCGACGCTGTGAAAGCACCGCCATTGGCGTATCATCGCCCATGGAGGCGATCGCCTCCTGGCCCGTTTCGGCAAGCACCTGCACAACCTGCTCAATTTCCTCCGTAGTCAGCCCAAAAAGTTTCTGATAAATCTGCAGGGTATCATCATCAAAACACCGTTGCCCAACCTTCTGGGTGGAATCAGTGTCGAACGAAGGCAGAGTCTGGCAGTTTTTCTCCATCCACTTGAGGTAGGGATGACGACGCTTCAACTCCTGGTCAATATCCCAGGAGGTCCACCGCTTACCGGTGCGGGTGTCGAGAACCAGCAGTTCACCAGGTCCGACCCGTCCCTTCTCCACAACTTCGTCCGGCTCGTAGTCCCAGATCCCCACCTCTGAGGCGAGGGTAATAAGACGGTCGGTAGTGACCACATATCGCGCCGGTCGCAGCCCGTTACGATCAAGACCGCAGGCGGCAAAACGGCCGTCACTCATGACAACCCCGGCGGGGCCGTCCCACGGCTCCATGTGCATGGAGTTGAAGTCGTAGAAGGCGCGCAAATCAGGATCCATGTCCGGATGATGCTGCCAGGCGGGGGGGATCAGCAGGCGGAAGGCACGGAAAAGATCCATACCGCCAGCAAGGAAGACATCAAGCATATTATCAAGGGAGAGCGAGTCGGAACCGGTCTCATTGACAAAAGGGGCACCATCGAGCATATCCGGCAGCAGCCGGGAACGAAATTTGTAGGCCCGCGCCCGTGCCCACTGACGATTCCCTGTGATGGTGTTAATCTCGCCGTTATGCGCCAGCAGGCGGAAGGGCTGAGCCAGCGCCCATTTGGGAAGGGTATTGGTGGAAAACCGCTGGTGAAAGAGACAGATGGCGGACTGCATGCGGATATCAGCAAGGTCCGGGTAGAAGAGCGGCAGGTCCACTGGTCGACAGAGTCCCTTGTAAACAATTACCCGGTTGGAGAGGCTGGAGATATAGAACTCACCGCCCTCTTCGATACGTTTTTCAATCTTGCGGCGTACAAGGTAGAGGCGGCGTTCCAACTCCTGCGCTCCCCACCCATAGGGCGCGTTGAAGACAATCTGCACAATCTGCGGCAGCGACTCTTTCGCGATTCCACCAAGCACTGACGGCTCCACCGGGACATCGCGCCAGCCGAGGATGGTAAGGGTTTCACGGCGCAGCTCTTCTTCAACTATCTTTTTCTCTTCCGCCGCCTTTATTTTGTCGCGGTTGAGAAAAATCATCCCAACGCCGTACCGCCCGCCAAGATTCCACCCCTGAGTTTCGGCATAGGCCTGAAAGAAGACGTCCGGTTTCTGCAGCTGCAGTCCGCAGCCGTCACCGGTGCGACCGTCGGCCGCAATACCACCGCGGTGAGTCATACGTGCGAGAGAGGAGATTGCGGTGCGCAGCAGTTTGTGGCTCGGAACGCCGTCCATGTGCGCGATAAGACCAAAACCACAGTTATCCTTAGACTGCTCAGGTTCATAAAGCATGATATTCCTCGTTGATGAGAGAGGGAAAACTCACGAAGGGAGTTTGTTTTGCTGACAATAATGTGATAGTCTCCGAAAATACCGTGAAGGACAATATTCTGCAACATATTCGTGATATTTCGTCCCCCCAAAAGTCCCTGCCCGTTCTTTAAGAAAAGAAAATATAACTTGCCGACAACCGGGGGAAAAGGGGTATAATCTTTTTTTTGATTTTAGGGTACACCGAATAATCAGTCTTTCGCCCATCTTCTTCGCTGCAGTCAAAAATTTATCCCCGGAGGTAAGGGATAGACTCCGATATCGCTCACGGCTGTAATAAATTTCCTTCTGTGCCTCGAATATGAACGAAAGACAAGGTTATTCAAGACCCCCTGGAAGAGAATTGTCCAAAGAGTTTCAGGCAGGTTATCCAATCATTTTAAGAGGTCTCACATGTTTAAAAATATTGCACTGCTACTCGTCACGGCTCTTTGTTTCACCCTTGGCGCCTGCTCTCTCGGAATAAAAAACGACACCGCCATAACCCCGATGAGCCCCATGACGCGAACTTATAATGCTCCTTATAACAAGGTTTGGAGAGCTGCAGAGAAGGCCCTCGGCACGAATGGGGTCTTCCGCGTACGGGATAAGGAACAGGGGAAAATGGTAACCGCACCGATGAGTATCGATACCGAAAACAACGAAATCATGCGCAAAACATTCATGGGCCGCAGCTGGGAAGAAACCTACAAGCTGGATTTCAAACAGACCTCCTCCTCCGAGACCGAGGTAACGATTGATGCGAAAATAACCTCCACATGGAATCGCAACAGCGAGAGTGTCAATGGCAAACGCGCCAAAATGGAAGAGACCCTGCAGGAAACTCTCTTCGACCTTATCGGGGATGAATTGAAGTAAGTCTCTCCGGCAGTGAATCTGTTGCACAACCCCCCCTCATGAAGGGGGGGCACGGCCTCTCAGCAGAAAGAAAGGTTATTCTTTTTCTTCTTCCGGCCGACGATTTACACACTCGGGTTCGCTGCACTTTACTTTGCAGAAATATGCACCAAACCCGGAGTCCCAGGTAATTTTCCCTTTGGGACATTTTTCAACATACTCCGCATACTTTATCAGCCTGTCAACAATGTTCCCCGGCACGGAGTGCTCCATCTTGCAGGCCGTCGCATCGGCGTCATCATGTTCAATACCAAGCACTTCCATAAGAAAGCTCTTCAAGGCACTGTGCCGATGGGCCACATCCTCCGCCAGCACGCGCCCCTCGTCGGTGAGGGTAATCAGATCGTAGGGAGCATAGTTGATGAGACCGCGACTGCCGAGAGTACGCAGCGCCCCGGTGACAGAAGAGGCCCGAACTTTGAGGTAATCGGCAATATCCTTTGCCCGTGCAGCCATCTTCACCCTTGAAATCTCATAAATAGCCTCGAGGTAATCCTCCTGGCTTGCTGTAAGTTTCTGTTTCTCTGCCATGCTGAAGTCCATTTTAGAGTGTCGGGACATACGCATACTACCCGTTTTCAAGAAAATTTAATTCGTAGTAAAATAATTTAGGGTCTCCCTAAATTATTTTACATTATATATATTTTTCAGGAGAAAGTACAACCGCCAATCGATTTTTCCCTTCCCTTTTCACATCACAACGGCCAGGAACAGCCTCAGAAAAAGTTTACTCTTTATTTGCTCGCGGACTGTGGTATATTGGCAGGTCGCAATTTATTCAGAAATTCAGCCTCTTCTTGATGCAATCAGGAGATTGACACCTCCTTTTCGCATCTTCATTACTGGGCGCTTATTATCACTGTATTGCGCATCTTCACGACGCTATCTGCTGGAATTTTCGCTGTTTCGCCACGTTACGAAACCCGCATATTGCTACCGAAGTGCTCTCCACAGTCCGGGCTCCCGCATACTGGAACACAAAAATATAATGGCCGATACGCACCCTGAACACACTTCGCACCCCTCTGCTTTTGAGAGCCGGGGCGACAGCCTCATGGAGCAATTTCTCCGCCTGAGCGAATTTGAACAGGCACTCCTCACCCTTCTCGCTATTGCCTGCGAACCGGCGCACACCACTCTTCTCATTCACTGCCTGAAACTGCTTGAGCTGAAAAATCCCCGCGGCAATCAGCCAACTGTCGCCAATATCAATCATTATTTCACAAAATTTGCGAGCATGGACCTGCTCACTAAAGAAAAGCAGTGCGCTCTGGAAATTGCAGAAAGACTATGCAAGAAGGCTGTCCACGATGGCGTCTTTGGGCCATGGTCGGAGGCAATTCGAGCCGAAGCACCGGTCTCCTGGTATTATGGCAAATGGACAACCCGCTGCTGGCGCGCCATGCGCGAATGTCGTATCGCCATCTACACCATGGATTTTGAGGCGATAGATGAGGCAACAGCGTTTCTCAGCAGCCAGTGCGCCCAGCTCATCGGTCCTCCTCCGGCAGCAGTGCGGGTAGTCTGCGGCCCCTTCGACGGCCCCTGGTTCCGAGCCCTGCCAGCCTCTTTCCAGTTTTATCTCATGAACAGTGTTCTCGCCTGGGGACAAGCCTCACTGACAACCTGGCCTGAACTGCTGGAATTTCTCGGTGGTGAGGGTGGGCTCGACCATCTTAACACCGACGAACGGATCCCTTTTCAGCGGCTCTACTTCAATGAGCTCCTTCTCCGCGCCCGTTTTGAAGAAGCTCAGCAGCAAATTGACGCAGCCCCCGAGGCATTCAAAGGTACCGGAGCCGAGGGAAGTTTGTGCTTTCTACGCCATGACACCCCCGCCGACCTCAACGCCTTCGATATTGACCTCGCTTTCCTCAGTAAATATAACCCGAACGGCCCGGTAGCTATCTTCGGCATCGACGGACTTTTCTCCGTACTCGCCCGTATTGCCGCAGTAAAAGACAAGGACTGGGGAGACTCCGCCACCGCTATCACCACCGCGCTCACCCTCTTTGAGAACGTCCGCGAAAACCGCTGCTATGGCTGGCTTGCCGCAGTAATCGACGCCCAGCTCAACAGCACTCAGCATCAGATAACCCTGCCGGACACGCCCATTGATGCCCTTGAGCTAATCTTCGCAGCCCTTTGTCAATACTGGCTCAACAACGCCATCGAACTCGACGTTGAGGAGGAGATTGTCACGTTTTTCCACCGGGCCATTGATCAGGAGTTCCAGCTCCTCGCCGCCATTCTCGGCGAGATTCTCATGGAGACCCGCCCTGACAGTGAGGAAGCAGCACAAGCTGCCGAGCTGCGCAAACACCTCAACATTCGTCCGCTGCTGCCGTTGATTACCCCGGAAGAACCCTGGCGACGCAGTCTCGCCGCGCTCATCTCGGCCACCGGCACTGAGGAACAGGAAAGCAACATCCGCATGGCGTGGATGGTCAGCTTCCTCGACGGCAAGATCCAGATCAACCCACGCGAACAGAAGGTGCTGGCCAACGGTTCGTGGAGCAAGGGACGCCCCACCTCTCCGGCCCGGCTCTATCAGGGAAGCCATTTCCCGTGGCTCAGCCCACACGACCGACGTATCACTGCCACCATCGTCAAACAGCACAACCCGGCCACAAACTCCACCACCTGCCAGTTTGACATGGACAAGGCCATCGTTGCCATGGTCGGCCATCCGCACCTGTTTCTCGCTGATTCTCCGAACACACCCGTAGAATTTGTTGAGGGCGAGCCGGAACTGCTCGTAGAGGAACAGGGGGATAACCTGCATCTCTGCTTCGCCCAGCCCATCACCGGCGAAGCCATCAATTTTTACAAAGAGACACCCACTCGCATCAAAGTAATTCGTATTAATGAGAAACACCGCAAAATTGCGCAGATAACGGGATCAGAAGGAATTACCGTGCCCAAAGCGGCCAGCGAAGAGGTGCTCACTGCCATCGGCAACATTTCCTCCTTCATGACGGTCCACTCGGCTATCGCCGCCGACCGCAGTCGGCAAACCGGCGTCACCTTTGTTGATGCTGACTCCACTATCTACATCCACCTTGTGCCCTACGGTACCGGCTTTCGCCTGGAAATGTTCGTCAAACCCTTCGCCGAAGGCGGCCATTATCTCAAGCCCGGCCAGGGGGTGGAGAATATAATGGCGGAAGTGGGAGGCACACGCCTGCAGACCCGTCGCGACCTCGCAAGAGAAGAACAGAACGCCCGTGAAGTTGAGGAGATGTGTCCGGTGCTCGACCTCTCGGTCGACATGGAACAGGAGAATGAACGCGAGTGGCATCTTAACGATCCCGACGACTGCCTGCAGGCACTGATGGAGCTACAGGCAATCCGTGACAAGGTTATCATTGAGTGGCCGGAGGGTGAACGCCTCTCCATCAGCCAGCAGGTAGGAGCGGAGAACCTCAACTTGAAGATCCGCACCAACCGGCAGAACTGGTTTACCATGAGCGGTGTAATTGAGGTCGATCAGGGGAGAGTTATCGAGTTGAAAGACCTGCTCAGCCGCATGAAACCCGGCGGCAGTCGCTTTGTGGAGATCGGTGACGGGCAGTTTGTCGCCCTCACCCAGGAGTTTCGCAAACGCCTCGACGACCTCTCGCTCTTCTCAGAGAAGAGCGACACCAACGAGCTGATGGTCCATCCCCTCGCGGCACTCCAGCTGGAAAAGCTCACTGAACGCTCTCATACCGAAGTCGATTCGGGCTGGAAGGAACAGCTGCGGCGCATCGCCGATGCCCGTAACTTCGCCCCCGTAGTACCCTCCACGCTGCGTGCTGAGCTGCGCCAATATCAGCGTGAGGGTTTTGAATGGCTGGCGCGACTGGCACACTGGGGCGTGGGCGGCTGCCTCGCCGATGACATGGGTCTCGGAAAAACCATACAGTCCCTCGCCGTGATTCTGGAAATGGCGAGCAGGGGCCCCTCTCTTGTCATTGCGCCGACCTCCGTCTCCACCAACTGGCAGACCGAGGTCGAGCGCTTCGCCCCGACCATCAACATCGTTTCCCTCGGCGCCAAAGATCGCAAAAAGGATGTGGAAGACCTCGGGAAATTCGACCTGCTCATCACCACCTACACCCTGCTGCAGCAGGAGAGTGAACTCCTTTCCCTGGTGCAATGGCAGGCGGTGATTCTCGATGAAGCTCAGGCAATAAAAAACTCAGCCACCAAACGCAGTCATGCGGCAATGTCCCTGCAGGCAAAATTTAAACTGATTACCACCGGTACGCCGATTGAGAACCATCTCGGTGAATTGTGGAATCTCTTTCACTTCATCAACCCCGGCCTGCTCGGTTCGCTGTCACACTTCAACGAACACTTCGCCGTTCCCATAGAGCGTTACGGCGACCGCGAAGCACGGCTGCGGCTGAAAAACCTCATCCGCCCCTTCATGCTGCGCCGCATCAAATCGGAAGTGCTGGAAGAACTGCCATCCCGCACCGAGGTGACGCTGAATGTGGACATGTCGCTGGAAGAAACCAACTTTTACGAAGCCCTGCGACAGAACGCCATCGACATGCTGGAGAGCAACCGCGAGAAGAAAGGTCGCCACCTGCAGATCCTCACCGAGATCATGCGCCTGCGTCAGGCCTGCTGCAATCCCCGCCTGATCGACGCGGACAGTTCCATTGAAAGCTCCAAGCTGGCGGTCTTTGCCGAAGTTGTCGGGGAGCTGCTGGAGAGCAACCACAAGGCCCTCATCTTCAGTCAGTTTATCGGTCACCTCAGTATCATCCGCAAGTATCTTGATGAGAAGAAGATCCACTATCAATATCTCGATGGGGCTACACCCACCCGTCAACGCAAGATTCGCGTCGATGCCTTCCAGGCGGGCGAGGGAGACCTCTTCCTTATCAGCCTCAAGGCAGGCGGACTGGGCCTCAACCTCACCGCTGCGGATTATGTCATCCACATGGACCCGTGGTGGAATCCGGCCATTGAAGGCCAGGCCTCGGACCGCGCTTACCGCATCGGCCAGACCAGGCCGGTAACTATCTACCGTCTCGTCTGCCGAAACTCTATCGAAGAAAAGATTATCAAACTCCACCAGGAGAAGCGCGATCTCGCGAGCAGTCTGCTTGAGGGAACCGATATGAGTGCGAAAATGAGTTCCGACGATCTGCTGGAACTTATCAAGGGAAGATAAAAAAGGAAGGTTACAGGGAATCGCAGCTGTAATTCTGAAGGTAAGGAATTTGCAGCTGCGGTGAAAATTCTTTAAAGAATTAGCGAGTGCGATCCAATTCAAGATACAGGGATCAGCGGGGGGCATTTGAACGTAAACCTGCGGCTTTAAAATTAATCGCCTTTTCATAACGAGTCCGCCGTAACTTCTCAAAAAGTTATGGAAAAAGACAAAGACAAAAAGGGAAGCAGAAGCCAGAAAAAAGCAGGGCAACAAAACCCGATGACATCCGTTGTGGTATAAAACGCCTGTTGTGCTTAAGACACCAAAATTGGGCATCTCTACAAAGATCTTTTTCTTTTCCCGTCTTCCTTCGAGTCCTTTGCGGTAAAAAAAAGGTCTTCCCGCCTTTTGTTTTTCCCTTTCTCCTGTCTCCCTTCTTCTGCCTCCTTTCTTTTATCCTTCCCGTTGTAATTTCGCTAAACGCTTTAATTCTTCATGGATCTTTGCAGGACAAGCCCCGTCAGGACAAATCCCAGTCCCACGATGGTGGCTGGATGAATCTTTTCTCCCAACACAACGGAGATCACCACCAGCGAAAGCACCGGCGCCAGGAAGATGAGGTTGACGATACGGGCGGTGCTCTGCGTCAGCCGCAAAGCCGTCAGCCAGAACACAAAAGGAATTCCCATCTCGAAAAATCCCAGCCACACCCCGCCTGCAACCCCCCGCAGAGAAAACTCTGTCCACAGTCGTTCACCATGGGTGAGCCCTATATAGAGCCCCAGCACAGGCAGGGCACAGAGGAAATTGGCAAAGAGCCCGGCTACCGTCTCCCTTTTATCGCGAGTGTTGAGAATCCAGTAAAGCGCCCAGATGACACTGGAAAGGAGAAGCAGGAGAACCCCGGGAAGGCTGTCAAACTGCAGACTCCATGGCCGTCCCTTCGTCCCGATTATCAGCACCCCGAAATAGGAGACGGCAATAGCCAGCCACTCCCCTCGCGTCACCCGTTGCCCAAGCAGGGGAATGGAGAGCAGAGTGAGGGCAATGCCCCAGGTATAGTTAATAGGCATGGCCTGCTGCGCTGGCAGCAGATTGTACCCCTTGAAGAGAAAAAGATAGGAGAGACAGGGATTAAGCAGACCACAGAAGAAAGAAAAGAACCACTCCCGACGGGTAAAATGCAACAGGAGTGGCACTTTTTTCTGCACACAGAGGACAACAAAGAGAAAGGCAGTGGCTACCAGTGCCGAGTAAAAAATCAGCGACTGAACATCCGTCCAGCGCAGACTCAGCTTGATCGCCGAAGCTATCGAAGACCAGAGGAAAATGGTGCTGAGCCCGTAGAGATAGGCTTTCTTCTGGTTTTTCATGGGACGTGTACCCTCCAGAGAGGCAACAGCGATTAATCAGGGCTTGTACAGCTGTCAACAATCGCCTCAATCAGCCCGTCAATGGTGTGCTCCTTCGCCTCCACATCAACGGGAAGCCCGTTATCGCGCAAGGTTTTCCCGGTCACGGGGCCAATGGCAGCCAGCTTCACCCCTTTAAGAAGTTTAAAAAGCTCCTCGCGTCCCTCCTCACCAAACATGGAGATGAAATTGCGAACCGTGGAAGAGCTGGTGAAGGTAAGGATATCAAGCTCACCGGCACGCAGTTTTTCGCGCACCATATCCATGCAGGCACTCTCCGGAAAGGTCTGATAGACCGGAACAACACTCACCTGAGCCCCGGCACCACGAAGGGTCTCCGGCAGAAGTTCATAACCGACCTTCGCCCGCGGGATAAGAATATTTCGTCCCTCCACCCCGAGATCAAGCAGGCTCTCCGCCAGGCCCTCTCCCGTAAAGGTGCTGGGAATAAGGTCGGCGTTAATACCGTAAGTAAAGAGCAGATCGGCAGTTGCCCTGCCCACACAGGCAATGTCCGGCCCTTTTAGATCTCGAGCGTCCATTCCTTTTTTGTGCAGGCGGTCGAAGAAATATTTCACCCCGTTGATAGAGGTAAAAAGGATCCAGTGATACTCCTTGAGTCGCTCCAGCTCACCGTCAATCTCATCGTAATTTTCCAGCGGCTGGATGTTAATAGTAGAGCACTCAAAACACTCCGCCCCCTGCTCTTCCAACCCGGCTACAAGGGTGCTGGCCTGCTGGCGGGTACGGGTGACAAGGATTCTGCGCCCAAAAAGCGGCCGTTTCTCATACCAGTCCAGTTTATCCCGCAGCGAAACGACCTCTCCCACCACGATCAACGCTGGAGCCTTGATCCCGGCATCGGCAACAATTTGGGTAATAGTGTCAAGCGTGCCGACCACCGAGCGCTGGCGCGGAGTGGAGGCCCAGCGCACCACCGCCACCGGAGTCCTGGGAGAGCGTCCGTATTTCAACAGCTTTTCGACGATATTCGGCAGGTTTTTAATCCCCATATACACCACCAGCGTACCCGCTCCGGTGGAGAGCTTCGCCCAGTCAATATTGGAGGCAGCTTTGGTGGGGTCTTCATGGCCGGTAAGAAAGGCCACCGTCGCGGTATAGCCGCGGTGAGTGATGGGAATCCCGGCATAGGTGGCGGCAGCTGTGGCAGAGGTCACTCCGGGAACCACTTCAAAAGCCATCCCCTGATCGGCCATCACCTCAATCTCTTCACCACCGCGCCCGAAGATAAAGGGGTCACCGCCCTTCAGCCGCACCACCCTCTTGCCTTCCTTCACAAGTTTGACGAGGATGCCGTTGATTTCTTCCTGCGTGTGGCTGTGCTTCGCCCCACCCTTCTTGCCGACATAATACAGTTCGGCATCTGCAGGAGCAAGCTGCAGCAGTTTGGGGTTGGCAAGATAGTCATAGACCACTGCGTCCGCCTTCTCCAGCAGGGATTTTCCCCGAACGGTGATCAGGCCCGGATCACCGGGCCCCGCCCCTACCAGATAAACTTTTCCGCTTTTCTTCATCGATTTGTCTTCGTTTGATTCGTCAATGCAGCGGATAATTCCACTATCCACCGCCCCGCCGACCACTCTACCCGTGGCGACGAAAAGAGAAAGGGCTCTCTTGCAGTAAGAAAGCCCTTTCCATAGATATCAGAGTTCCTTGAATAACCAGTCTTTCGCCCATCTTCTTCGTTACAGGAGAAATTTATCCTCGGAGGTAAGAGCTACACTCCGATATCAATCATATGCCTGTGATAAATCTCTTCCTGTGCCTCGAATATGAACGACATAGAAGATTATTCAAGGAACCTGTTACTTCCGTCTCGTCAGAGAAGGTGTACTTACAGCCCCGCCATAATATCAACGGTCACGTCGTCGATCGACTTTGAACCATCCACAGAGATTACCTTCACATCGGTGCCTTTGAAATAGTTGACAGCTGCCATGGTGCCGGTGTCGGTATCATAGTAGATATCATGACGCTTGTTGATGGCTGCCTCGTCCTGATCGTCGGGGCGTGTTTTCAGCTCTCCGCCGCAGACACGGCAGACCAGTTTACCGTCTTTCTCCACCGGTTTGATGGCGTCAAAAGCAATATGATTAGGATGGTTGTTATCGTTTACACAGAGACGGCGTCCCGTGATCCGCACTTTGGCAACTTCGCGGTCAAGAACAATCTCAATAACATAGTCGAGGGCCAGCCCCTCCTTCTGCAGAGTATCGGCCAGAGTGGCAGCCTGGGCACGAGAGCGCGGGAAACCGTCGAGGATCCAGCCGCTTTTGCAGTCATCTTTCTGCAGCCGTGCAACCATCATGGGAATGGTGATATCATCAGGTACCAGATCGCCCTTGTCAATATAGACCTTGGCTTTTTTGCCCAGCTCCGTACCACCGCCGATGTGCTCGCGGAAGATAGCACCGGATTCAATGTGCGGAATATTAAACTTTTTATGCAGAATCGCACCCTGGGTTCCTTTACCACTGCCATTCGGCCCGAAAATGAGAATGTTTTTGCCCATGAAGATCTCCTCTGTTCAAGTTATCGTATATCGCACCACCGACAGGAATCTCCCGGCCGTGCGGGTTTCTCATCACGCTGGTTATTAACATGCAGATAAAGCGTTTTCAATATAGACGAAAAACGGGTGCCGGGCCATAAAAATATCTTTTACCAATTTTTGACATCCGTTTGGAAAGGGAGTAAATTCAGTACTTTTCAGGCTTCTCGCAGAAACGGATCTCAGCCCGCCTGCACTACAGCCAGCCCTGCTCCTTAATTTTACCATTTCACATACCATGAAAGACATTCGTATCGGGATTATCGGATTTGGAACCGTCGGCCAGGGACTCGGTCGCGCCATGCTGCAGCAGCAGAAACGTCTCGCCAGTAAAACCGGCATCAATTATGTGCTGCGCATGATTGCCGACACCTCGCGTAAACCTCTGCCGCGGGAGTTCACCGACGTCACCCTGACCACCGATGCAAAGGAGGTCATCAACTCCCCTGATATAGATATCGTAGTTGAGCTGATCGGCGGCATGGAACCAGCCAAAAGCTTTCTCCTCGCCGCCATTGCCCGCGGCAAGCATGTGGTAACTGCAAACAAGGCGCTGCTCTCGGTACACGGCGCGGAGATCTTCAAGGCAGCCGCGGAGAAGAACGTCGAGGTAGGCTTTGAGGCCAGCGTCGGTGGAGGAATCCCGGTAATCAAAGCACTGAGAGAGGGGTTGATCGCCAACCGCATTAACCGCATCGAAGGTATCATGAACGGCACCGCCAACTTCATCCTCTCCAAGATGACTGAAGAGGGACTCCCCTTCGCCCAGGTGCTCAAAGAGGCACAGGAACTTGGTTTTGCCGAAGCAGACCCCACTTATGACATAGAAGGGATCGACACCGCCCACAAACTCGCCATTCTGATGAATATTGCCTACGGCCAGCGCGTTCAGCTTGACGACGTTACCGTAGAAGGTATCAGCAAAATCGAACCGATAGACATCAAATTTGCCCGAGATTTCGGCTACCGCATCAAGCTGCTCGCGATCACCCACAACCACGGCGACAGCGTTGAGGCCCGGGTCCATCCCACCATGGTACCGGAAAATCATATGCTGGCCAATATCAGCGGAGCCTTCAACGGGATTCTCATCAACGGCGACACCGTGGGTGACGTACTGCTCTACGGTCAGGGCGCAGGCATGATGCCCACCGGCAGTGCAGTAGCCGCCGACGTGGTGGATATCGGACGCAACATTGCCGACAACTGTATCAACCGCGTCCCGCCTCTCGGCTGGCTGGCGGAAAACCTCACCGAACCCTCCATCACCCCCATGGAATCACTGGTCTGTCCGTGGTATCTGCGGGTAACCGTCAATGATGAACCGGGTGTACTCGCCACCATCACCGGTATCTTCGCTCAGCAGGAAATCTCTATCCGTTCCATGAAGCAGCACGACCGTGGCAAGAATGAACCAGTCTATGTGGTTTTCCGCACCCATCGGGCCGAAGAAGCGGCTGTGAAGCAGGCAATTGCTGAGATTGACGCCCTTGAAGTCTGCGCTGGGCCCACCCGCAGCATTCGAATTCTGCAGGGGGGGGATTAAGATGAAATACCTGCTCCTCGTCGGTGACGGCATGGGGGACTACCCCTGCAAGGAACTGAACGGCGGGACACCACTCTCTGCAGCGAAGACTCCCTGTATAGATGACCTGTGCCGCAAGGGAAGTCTCTTCTTCAACCACACTGTCCCCGAGGGGTTTCCCCCCGGCAGCGATGTGGCCAACATGTCGCTGATGGGCTGCTCCCCTGCAAAATATTTCACAGGCCGGGCTCCACTTGAAGCGGCCGCAATGGGCATCAGCCTGCAACCGAATGAGTACGCCTTCCGCTGTAACACGGTGACCCTGGATTTTAACGGTGAGGAAGTAATCATGCGCGACTTTACCGCTGATCACATTTCCAGCGAAGAGGCCCGGGAACTGATTGCCGGACTGGAGGAGAACTGCAGCAGCGAACACTTCCATTTCAAACCGGGCGTCAGTTACCGCAACCTCGTCCTCTTTTCCGGGAAACACCCTGGCTTTGCCACCACCCCGCCCCACGACCATATCGGCAAAGACGTTGCCGAATACTGGAATACATATCGAAAAGACGACGAGTGGCGGGAACTGCTTGACAGTGTAAAGGCATATCTTGTCGATCACCCCGTCAACCGCAAACGGATTGCCAGCGGGAAAAATCCCGCCAATATGATCTGGCTGTGGGGCGAAGGGAAAAAACCCGGCATGCCGTCTCTCTGTAAACGCTTCAACATCACCGGCACCATGGTTTCAGCGGTAGATCTGCTTAAGGGACTTGGCATTCTCGGCGGTCTCAGCACTCCGGAGATTAAAGGCGCCACCGGCTATATCGATACCAACTACGCGGGCAAAGCTGCCGCGGCAATAGAGGCTTTGAAGACCCAGGATTTTGTCTTTGTTCACCTTGAAGCCCCCGATGAAGCTGGCCATGAGGGCTCCGCGAAGGTTAAGGTGCAGGCAATTGAGGATTTCGACAGCAAGATCGTTGAACCGATTCTTGCCGATCTGCGACGGCGTGGCGAAGAGTTCCGCGTGGTCGTCACCATGGACCACTTCACACCAATCTCCCTGCGAACCCATGCCTCTGACCCCGTACCGACCCTCCTCTATGACTCACGGGAGAAGAACCCGGGATGCGGTTTCACCTTCTCTGAGGCAGAGTGTACCCAAGCCAAAGAGACGACGGGGACAACCGATCTGGTCAGCAGTGACGAGCTGGTTGAACTTCTCTTCGAAAGGGCCCCTGAAGCCTGACCGCCATCCCACCCTCCCCACATCAGCGGGGAGAAGGAAAAAGCAAAAGACGACAAAACAAAAAACTGGATGGCCAGCGAAACACGCGAAAACTTTTATATCTAACGTGTCTTTTTCCCCATGTTTCGAGGAGTTAGTTGGCAAAAAATTCTTTTGTTGTTTCGTCTTTTTGCTTTCTCCTGCCTCCCTTTTTCCGTCTTTCGCAGTGAAAATTTACAACGCACACACCATGCCACAATTGTACACGTCCCCTCATGCCCTTTCCATTCGCATCATCTACGCCGATACGGACGCCGCCGGCGTAGTCTATCATGCCAACTACCTGCGTTACTTTGAGAGCGGCCGCACCGAGTTCATGCGCGATCGAATCTGCTCAGGCAGGGAGTTCGCGCAATATGGCATCGTCCTCGTTGTCACCGAGAGCTGGATGCGCTATAAAGCCCCCGCCTTCTACGACGACCTCATCATCGTGGAAACCATCCTCACATCCATCTCGCGAGTGAAATGCCAATTCAGCTACAGGGTCCTCCGCAATGAAGGGGAACGTAGAAAACTGCTGGTGAAGGGCTGCACGGACCTCGCCCCGGTCACCAGGGAGGGCCGTCTCACCAGGATTCCCGTCGATTTGGTCAACAGGATGACCCCCCTTCTCCAGGGAGAATTCCCCTGAAATAAAACAAAGTGAACAAAACATGTTGACAGGAATTATTAAAGTTGTATATTAACACTTCTCAGCGCGGGGTGGAGCAGCTTGGTAGCTCGTCGGGCTCATAACCCGAAGGTCGGAGGTTCAAATCCTTCCCCCGCAACCAGAACTTTCAAGGCCTTACAGCTTCATTGCTGTGAGGCCTTTTTTTATTTCTTTCTTCGCTCTTCCTTTCCCCCATATTCCCTTTCCGTACAAGATAAAATTCAGAGGTCTTTTCCCGGTTCCCGCGGGACCCATTCAGTAAAGACAACACAGGGAGCGTAGAACGTGCTGACGGTCAGATTACATAAAACTGGTAGTTGCCCCCCCGCGCAACAGGCATCAGCACCGGACAGTACCTGCGACAGCATAGAGTCCTTTCTGTAAATTTCGTTCTATCCTCAATTCGTATAATAAGTGCATGGCCTTTGCAGGCAGATACAACCGCGGGCAAAAAAAATGGGGACTCAAGAAATTTCCTGAGTCCCCGTCCTGCTCAACTGCATGTCTATTCTTTTCATTATATCATATTGAAATAAATCAAAGTTTTGCCGGTTGCCGAGTTTTTTAATGTTCAACCATTTTGGAAAAAAGCTGAATAACCCCGACACCTGCGACAATCAACCCCATTCCCGCCAGTGCGGCGGCATCCGGCTGCTGGTTATACATGGTCATCCCCGCAAGGGTGATAAGCACGATTCCCAGTCCGCTCCAGATCGCATAGGCGATCCCCATATCCATGGACGTTAGAACAACAGAGAGCAGGAACATGGAGAGGCCGTATCCTGCAACGACAACAACACTTGGCATCAAGCGGGAAAATCCGTCTGAGGATTTCAGAGCAACGGTCGCCACTACCTCAGAAACGATGGCGATAAAAAGATACGTTTTAATCATGATGGCACGATGGGTACAAACGATTTTTACAACATTTTACTGCATTTTTTACAGCTGTTTCTATTCTTTTTTAACTACGCCGAAAACGGCTTTTATATTTCTTTGATCTTTGCCTCCCCCATCAATTGACGGGAACAAAAGGGAATTTTTTTTTTATCATCTTTTATAACAGTTTGAGTTGCTGCTAAAAGCCCTTTTCCTTTATTAGACACAACACAGGCCATAAACACCACGAATCTGTTTACGGCCCGCTACACTGTATTTTTTTATTATATATCGCCCCGTCTCTTCTGGCAATAGCAATCAAAGAAGCGCAAAAACGGGAAGTTATAAAACAAAGCTTAAACACGTGATCTTCCATCGAGTTTTCTGATTCAATTTCTTTTTCTTTTTCCTCCCGATTCATGAAACAACTGCGATCAAATAAAGTCCGGGCTTTGCATTCCCACCTGAAAAAAATAAAAAAAGGGGGGTGTTTCTTGTACCGATAATAAAGATATCACCAGTACCAGAAACACCCCCCTTTTTCTCCACTGGTTTATCTGACTTTTGTGCTCGTCGGCATCATCGGGTTGCAATTGTGCAGCCTTACCTCACCCTGCCAGATGCCCCCCGGAGTCCGCTCCTTGAAGATACAGGTGTTTGATTCCGGATCATAATTTTCCACCCAGAGGCTGTTCTCCTTCCATGTCATCCCGATATTATGCATCCCTTCAGGCACAGTGACCTCCATCACTCCGCCGTAACTGCGCGCAAGAAGGTTTTCAAATTTGAAAAAGTAGGCAGCCCAGCCCCCCATGAGGATAATGAGGGCAATACTGACAGCACTTTTCCAGTGGTCCATGCGGGCCAGAATGGCAAAAAGAAGAATGGCAACACCGATAATGGCAAACCAGTAGATATAAGTAACCACGGGAAATCCTCCATGAGACTGAAAAAGGAGAAAAGCTGCCGTCTCAGGGGGACTGCAGCTCGTATTTGAAATAGGAGTGACAGATCCCCTCATCGGAGATCATACAGGGTCCCACCGGGCTGGCGGGGGTACAGCTCATACCGAAAAAAGGACAGTCAGTCGGGATACTGCGCCCGGAGATAATCTCGTTACACTGGCATTTGCTATTTTCGTGGCCCTCGGTAAAGTGAACGTTGAAACGCCGGGTGGCATCAAAGAGGGCCAGCTCATCGCGAATAACAAAACCACTGCGGGAGATGGTACCGAGCCCGCGCCAGTCGGTTTCGACGGCACAAAAGACCTCGGAGACAATGCGCAGGGCAGTATTCGTTTCCAGAGGGGACCAGGAGAAGGCCGAGTCATCACTCACCTCTGCCGTTCCCGCTTTCACCTGACGCACAAGGAAAAGAATGCCCTCAAGGACATCCTCAAGGGTAAACCCGGCGATACAGCAGGGAAGATTGTATTTTCTGGCGAGATGACTGTAAGCGTCGGTGTCGGAAACAACGTTGTTGCTGTCGGAGCAGAGCAATCCTTCGATATGCAGTTTCTCGTTTTCCATGAGGCGGCCGATGGTGGGAGGCAGCAGGCGGATGGAGGGGATGACACAGAAGTTTTCCAGCCCGCTCTCGGCGGCGCAGAGAATCGTTTCGGCGACGTTAGGGGCGGTAGCCTCAAATCCGGCGGCCACATAGACCACCGTGCTGTCCGGTTCATGCCGGGCGATGTCCAGTGCTTCCTGGGGGGTATTGATCAGCTCCACCCGTGCGCCTTTGGCGCAGATGGAGCCCAGCGACTCTTTGCTGCCCCTTACCTGGAGCAAATCTTCACAGACCGCCGTTATCACACCGGGCTGGCTGGCCACCTTGACAAAGGCGTCAATATGTCCGGCCGGCATGACACAGACACTGCAGCCCGGACCTGCCACCAGCTCAAGACTGGCAGGAAGTTTTGCACGCACATAGTTTTTCAGCAGGGTGCGGTTCTGGTTCCCGCACGCCACCATCAGGCGGATCGGCCTGTCAACGAGAGCATGAATTTCCTTCAGCAGTTCTTCAGATCTAGCCAGCACAGGTTCCATTTTTCGCATTAATAGGAGAGGTTTTCGCTTCTCAGGGAGAAGAATGGAAGATCCTCTCATCTGATTCGGGGTACAAAAAAAAGTTCTGTCAGTCATTCAATCCTGTTTGCCATATCCTTCCGGATTCTGCTGCTGCCAGCGCCAGGAGTCTTCACACATATCTCTGAGATTATACTGCGCCTTCCAGCCCAGCTCACGGGCAGCTTTGCCCGGATCGGCGTAGCAGGCGGCGATATCACCTGCCCGTCTCGGAGCAATTTTACAGGATATCTCCATGCCACAGGCCTCACTGAAGGTCTTCACCATATCGAGCACAGAGTAGCCCTTCCCGGTGCCGAGGTTACAGACATAACATCCTGGATTGTCAGCGAATTTATTTAGCGCAGCCACATGACCGAGGGCGAGATCCACCACATGGATAAAGTCGCGTACGCCGCTGCCGTCCGGGGTATCATAGTCGTCCCCAAAGACGGAGAGTTGTTTCAACCGGCCGATGGCCACCTGGGTGATATAAGGCATGAGGTTATTCGGAATGCCGTTGGGATCTTCACCGATGCGACCGCTTTTGTGTGCTCCGACCGGGTTGAAATACCGCAGCAGCAACACGTTCCATTCTGGTCGGGCGAGCTGCATGTCTGTCAGGATCTGTTCAATCATCAACTTGGTCCAGCCATAGGGATTCGTGCAGGCGGTGGTGGGACACTCTTCGCTGATCGGCAGGCTGGCTGGTTCACCGTAAACCGTCGCCGAGGAACTGAAGATGAGATTCCGCACACCATACTGCTCCATCACCTCTACGAGGTTGATGGTCCCTGTAATATTGTTATGGTAGTAGAGCAGCGGTTTCTCCACCGATTCCCCCACTGCCTTTTTGCCAGCAAAATGAATAACAGCATCAAAGGGAGTATCGATATTCTGCTCAAAGACATCTTCCAGACCCGTTCGGTCGAGGATATCTACCTGGTGAAAATTGACTTTGCCACCACCGAGTTCTTCCACACGGCGAACCGCTTCGAGACTTGAGTTGGAAAGATTGTCGAGAAGAGTCACCCTGTCATTGCGGCCAAGCAGTTCAACGCAGGTGTGACTGCCGATATATCCGGCACCGCCGGTAACTAATACGTGCATGATGTGCTCCTGCAGGTGTGTACTATTGTTGCAGACAATTTTTTATAATAACATAACTTTATTTGATTTCCATGAAAAAGGGCTGCTTCTGCCTGTCAGCCGATCATGGCAAGATACTCCGCTTCGCTGATGATCTGCACGCCGGATTGCTCCGCTCTGCTGAGTTTTGCTGCTCCAACCTTCTCACCGCAGACGAGGAAATCGGTGCTGCCGCTCACACTGCTGCCAACCCTGGCACCGAGGGCCTTCGCCTGCTTCTTCATATCGTCGCGTTTGCCCTGCACCATACTTCCGGTAAAGACGATGACCTTTCCGGAGATGGGGCTGGCCGGACCCTGCTCTGCTTCATTTTCCACTGTCAGCGGCGTGGAAATGAGGGTGAAGCCGAGGGCGCGCAGCTGGTCGAACTCCCTGTGGATTGAGGCCAGCCCGTCCACAAGCTCCTCGCCAATCTTCTCCGAGAAACCCTTAATCTCCTTGATCTGCTCAATCTTCAGGGAAAAAATATCTTCCAGCGGGCAGACGGCAAACAGTTTTTCACAGTTGCCCGCGCCCATGCGACGGACACCGAAGGCTGCGAGAAAGCGCCAGTCTTCTATCGGTTCGCGCAGGCTGCGCTGCAGCTGGGCGACGATGTTTTCCGCCTGTTTCGGGCCGAAACCGAATTTTTGGAAGCCCCCCTCACTGAGGGCATATATTTCACCGAGGGTGCGCACCCCGCCGTTATAGATCTTGTGCAGGGCGGAGGGACCAAACCCGTCAATATTGCCAAGGGTCTTGAAGAAATGCTCCATGCTGTTGACAATTTGCGCCGGGCAGTGAAGCTGGTTGGTACACAACAGCCAGTCCCCTTCCCAGATCAGTTTCCCGTTGCAGCTCGGGCAGCTCTTCGGAATCTGCACCTCACCCGGTTCAAGCACTTCTTCGATTTTGGGAATGACCTCGCCGCTGCGAGAAAGACGAATGAGGGCACCGGGGCCAATCTTCAAGTCGCGCACCATGGCGTAATGATGGGCTGTGGCACGGCGGATAAGCGCACCGCTCAGGCGGGTGGGCGGAAACTCCACCACCGGGTTTACCCGGCCGGAACGCGAAGTCTGCGGCACCACAGCGAGGAGCCGGACCTCCACGGTTTCGGTATTCTGTTTCCAGGCAATCTGCCAGCGGTGGTGGTGGCGAGTGTCCCCCATGCGCTCCTTGATTTCTTCATCCAGAATTTCCAAGACCACGCCGTCGGTATTATACTCCAGCAGATGCCAGATGCGCTCGACAATGGCTGTGAAGTCGGCAGAAAGTTCAGCCCAGGGACCGCGCCAGTCTGGCAGAAGGGAGAAGGGATAGAAGACCGCCTTGCCTTCACACAGGGTCTCCTCCACAAGAGGATCCAGCTCCTTTTCTTTAATCAGGGCAGCCTGCACGTTGCGGGAGTTTTCAAAGGTACCGGCCAGCTTTCTGGTAAACCATTCTCGATTGACAACAATCTCCCCCGGCCCGAGACCGCGCAGGCCGCCTTCGGCCACCTGCAGGCCACGCTCCATGGCGCGGGTGATATCGGTGCCACGGCGGCCGTCTCCCCGCGTGTAGAGGCGAGTGCCATCATCGAAGGCCGCGAACCCGTCCAGCTTGGGGGTAACACGAAACTGCAGCTCAGAAAAAATTTTCTGGCTCTCGTGTGCCGCTTTTTCGATGCGGTTTATCCAGCGCTGAATGGTGGAAAAATTGTAGGCCTTATCGGTGGAGAGCATCCGCTCGGGCAACTCCACGGTTTTGGCGACGGCCTCCGGCTCCACTGTGCCAAGGAAGGGGTGAGCAGGATAACGACGACGCAGTTCATTGAGAAAACTGAAGTCGTATTCGTCATCAGAAATAACCGGTTCCCCGCTGCGGTAGAGGAGGTTGGCAAGTTGAAGGAAGTCGAGCAGGTCATTGTCGGAAAGATCCTCCGCCTGGCGCTCTCCTTCGACGATGGCGAAAAAGGAGGCGAGAGTGAGATCACCCGCATGAGTATCAACGATTTCCTGCTGTTCGGGGCTGAGTGAGGAGGGCATATTTTTTTCTACAAAAGAGGAATTTTAAGATTTTTTGTTTCTTTTCTGAGGTGGTAAGACTACTTTTTTCAGATAAATACCTCAGGGGACCTTGAATATGAACAAAAGACAAGCTGTTTCAAGGAAACATCAGAACACCAATAGCAAATTTTCAGGGAGCAGGTATGAGTTCACAGGATAAAATAATTGATCTGCGCAGTGACACCGTAACGAAACCGAGTGAGGCCATGCGCCGCGTAATGGCCGATGCGCCAGTAGGCGATGATGTGTACGGCGACGATCCCACCGTCAACCGACTGGAGGCAATGACCGCAGAACTGCTCGGTTTTGAAGCGGCGGCCTTTGCCACAAGCGGCACCCAGGCCAACCTCATCGGCATCATCTCCCACTGCCAGCGCGGGGACGAATATATTGTCGGACAGACGGCGCATACCTACGAACATGAAGCAGGCGGCGCGGCGGTGTTCGGCTCAGTACAACCGCAGCCCATTGAATTTGAGACGGACAGCACCCTCGACCTGAACAAGGTGGCTGCCAAAATCAAACCGGACGATTTTCACTTCGCCCGCACGCGGCTCTTCTGCCTCGAAAACACTCATAACGGCCAGGCACTGCCCCGCCCCTATCTCACCGATGCGGGCAATTTCGCGCGGGCACACAGCCTGAAATTCCATCTTGACGGCGCCCGCCTGATGAATGCCGCGGTAGCGCAGGGGGTAGACGCCGCCGAGTTGACCCGGCCCTTCGACTCCTCCACGATCTGCCTCTCCAAGGGACTGGGCGCGCCGGTGGGCTCTCTGCTCTGCGGCGACCGGGAGTTCATCCATGAAGCAAAAAAATGGCGCAAGATGGCCGGCGGCGGGATGCGTCAGGCGGGAATTCTCGCTGCAGCGGGAATCTACGCCCTCGAAAACAACATTGACCGACTGGCGGAGGACCATGCTCTCGCCGAAAATCTGGCCGGGCAACTGAAGAAGTTTGCAGCGAAGGATTTTCAAGTAGCCAGGGCCCAGACCAACATGGTCTTTGTGCAGATGGACGGACAGCGTTCACTGGAGCTGGCGGACTTCCTCGGCGAACGGGGCGTGCTGGTCAACCCCGGTGTGGAGTTTCGTCTCGTCACGCATCTTGATGTTACGGCAGCGGACATCAACTACTTTGTGCAGCTTCTTGAGGCATTTTTCTGCGCTGATTCAAAAGGTTATGGGTCCCTTGAATAATTTTGTATTTCGTTCATCTTCGAGGCACAGGAGGAAATTTATTACAGCCATGTTTGATATCGGAGTCTAACGCTTACCTCGACGTCTCGTTCCTCGCTTTGTCGGAGGATAAATTTTTGGCTGTAACAAAGAAGATGGGCGATTATTCAAGGTCCCCCTGGGAGTAAAAAAGAGGGCGGCCCGCAGGTCACCCTCTTTTTTACAACATTACTCCTCCAGTTTTCCCTCCAGCTCTTCCCAGCGACCGTAGAGGCGATCTATCTCGCCCTTCGCCTCTTCCACCTCCTGCCAGCAGGCGTCGATTCGGGTTGCATTGGCTACCACCCCGGAGGAGAACATTTTCGCCTCCAGCTCCTGGACACGCACCTCGGCCTCGGCAATTTTCTCTTCCAATCCGTCATATTCCCGCTGATCAAGGTAAGAAAGCTTTACCTTCTTTGGTATGGATTCGGCCTTTACGGCGGATTTTTTCTCTGACCGTTTCTCCAGTGCTTTTTCTTCCTGTTCAAAGTTCTGCATCTCCACCAGCCACTGTTCATAGTCGGCATAAAAACGCACGCGACCTCGGCCGTCAAAACCGAGCACCCGGTCGCAGACACTGTCCAGCAGATAACGGTCATGGGTAACGAGAACGAGAGCACCAGGGAACTCATTCAGACTGGCTTCGAGCACGTCGAGGGAAGGAATATCGAGATCGTTGGTCGGCTCATCCAGCAGCAGAATATCCGCAGGACGCAGCATCAGGCCAGCAATGAGAATCCGCGCCTGTTCACCGCCGGAAAGCTGCCCCACAGGTGTTTCAAGCTGTTCCGGATGAAAGAGAAAACGCTTCGCCCAGCTCACGACGTGCAGAGATCGACCGTTGAAGACCACCGAGTCGCCGTCAGGGGAAAGTGCGCGGCGCAGGCTCTCCTCCAGATTGAGACCTTCCCGCCGCTGATCAAAATGGACGATCTGCACCTTGTCAGCGGTGCGGATAGTGCCACTGTCGGCAGTAACCTCGCCGCCTTTCTCCCCGCCGGCGAGAATCTTCATCAGAGTGGATTTTCCACAGCCATTACGGCCGAGCAGGCCGAGGCGGCTGCCGGGAGAAAGCACGAGGTTCAGCCCGGAGAAAAGCTGCCGCTCGTCCCAGCCCTTGCCAACGCCGGTAAGCTCCATCAGTTTTTTCGTCTTGCGGCCGGTGGCAGAGAAGTCAATCTTCACGTTCCCGAGAGCGCGGTTGCGCGCCTTGACGCTGGCGAGATCATCCTGCAGGGCATAGGCCTCGTCAATGCGGGATTTTGCCTTGGTTGCCCGCGCCTTCGGGCCGCGCCGCAGCCACTCGTTCTCCCGCCGAGCCTTATTCGCCAGACGGGTCTCCTCAGCCATTTGCCCGCTGAGAAAGTCCTTCTGGGTATCAAGAAAGGTGGTGTAGTTACCGTCCACCTGCAGGCTTCCTTCGGGATAAACCGCAGAAATTTCAATGATGCGTCCAGCACAGTTTTCGAGGAAGCGCCGGTCGTGGCTGACGACGAGAAAGGCCTGGTCACGCTGGAGTCCGGCGAGCATCTTCTCCAGCCAGAGGATACCTTCGATGTCGAGGTGGTTGGTCGGCTCATCCATTATAAGGACATCGGGATTGCTGAGCATGGAACGACAGATCGACAGTCGCTTGCGCCAGCCCCCAGAGAGCTCGCCTGCCTTCGCCTCAGTGTCCGGGAAGTCGGCGCGGCTGAGGAGAGAGTGGATGCGGGTAAATTTTTCGGTCTCTTCGAGCGGTTCATCGCTGAGGGCGGCATAAAGATTTTCCACCACTGAGGCTTCGTCGTCAAAGTTGTCACTCTGGGCGAGATAGCTGAGGCGGCAGAATTTTGCGGTGAGGATTTCGCCGCTGTCATAATCCTCATGCCCGCAGAGGATTCGCAGGAGTGTCGACTTTCCGCTGCCGTTGGGTCCGATGACACCGATACGATCCCCCGAATTGACGGCGAGGGAGAGGGATGTAAAAAGTTTCTGTACGCCGTATGATTTAGCGAGATTCTTACAGGTGACGAGATTTGTCATAATAAAAATGTTGGGAGAAGTCGTGATTATTTCAGAAGGTTGTTCTGCAGAAGAAGCACAAAAACATATTATCTGCAGAATTTTAGTGTAGCATAACATATTTCCCGCTGATACATGTCATGCGGTTTGTCAAGGGAAATTACTTGAATATTTTCCCTTCCACTGGTATTTAAGAAAGGCCGTACTGTAACAATATCGGCCTTTCCCACGATTACTATTAATTCTTCAGGGTTTATATACTACATGCCAGACGATCAGTTCCATATTATTATTAGTGGAGAACAGGGTCGGGTCATCCGCATCCCATTCAGTAGAAAAAAACTCAGGCTCTTCGCCATCTGCTCCTCAAGCCTGATGCTCGCTCTTCTTGTTGTCTCTATTCTCACCATCTACTCCATCAATAAAAAAGCCACCAGCCTTGATACCTCCACGGCAGAAATTAACGCAGCCTGGTCCTCTGAGACAGCCACTGACGATTTTGTCGCCACAAAAAAAGCTGATCGAGAAATCCACCGCCTGCGTCAAAAAATTGCCATCTACGAAAATGGAAAAGATCCGGTTGGCAACGAACTGCTGAAAGAGAAAGAGGCAATTGTACAGAACACTATTGATGACCTCGCCGAGCGCAATGCCATGCTGGACAAACTCTTTCAATCGGTGGGAATTATCACCCCGCGCCGCAAAAAGATTCTCATTGATGACTCTGCTGGCAGTGGTGGCCCTTTCATTGAGATGCCCGGCGTTGACGCAAAGGCGGAAGAACTTCTTGACCGAGTGGATGCCAACCTGAAAAAGATCAGTTACATCCCTGTGGGGAAACCGATCAACGGGGCGGTTACATCCCCCTACGGTGCCCGTCGCGACCCCATCAACGGCCGCCGCTCTTTCCATGAAGGGATGGATTTTCAAGGCTATCGCGGAGAACCCATCCATGCCACTGCCGACGGCGTTGTCCTCCGCGCCTTTTGTAACGGTGGCTACGGCAAATATGTCGAACTGGATCACGGCAACGGCTTTCACACCGCCTACGGCCACATGACCCGCATCAAGGTTCATAGCGGACAGCATATCAAACGGGGAACCGTTATCGGGTTCGTCGGCAACACCGGCCGCTCCACCGGACCGCATCTGCACTATGAAGTGAAACGCAGCGGCAGCCCGGTGAATCCGAAGAGATTTCTCTCCGCTGCGGCACTCGTACAATCGAAAAAATAACATCATGACAAGGTTTGCAAAAGCAGACGGCAACGGCCCGGCCAACTCGAATTATCAGGAGCAGAAGAACGTGGGCAGTGAATCAATTTCATTTTTCATTGACAAGACGACGGACATCACCGGCGATATTACTGTCGCCTTCTTCGACTGCTGCGGCATGACCGATGGAAGGCAATATCATCGTCGAATTGTTCAGCGCACGCAGGGTTTGTCCCATCTCCGGCCGTCTGAAAACCACCACACTCACCGTTGAATCCGGCCACCATTCAGGACGGAATTCACGCCTCAGCTGAAAAGTCCAAACCCATCGCAGAGCCGCAATTTTATCTCCATTGATGATGCAGAACTGGCTCCGGAGGAGCAAATAGAGCAGGAATGAAACAAAAAGCAAAGCCCTCACTGGTAAATCTTATCCAGTGTCCCAAATGTGGAAATGACGAAAAATTTTTTGAGGTTGTTGACAATATTGTGGAAACAAACTGGTATACACAGAACAAAGATGGAAGCTTCTCCCTTGAGGAGAGCAGTTCCCAGCACCTCGGAACCCCCCGATTCTTCTGTGCGGTTTGCGAGGAAGATCTCACCATTTGGCACCGGCGTTTCTCAGAAATGATTTTCTGAACGCGCAGCCTCCTGGGTATCTTGAATAACCAGTCTTTCACCCATCGTCTTCGTTACAGTAAAAAAATTATCCTCCGACAAAGCGAGGAACGAGACGTCGAGGTAAGTACTATACTCCGATATCAATCATATCCTTGTGAAAAATTTTCTCCTGTGCCTCGAATATGAACGAAATACAAGCTGTTTCAAAATACCCTCTTGTCATTATGGTTCAACTCACCGCCTCGCTCCATGGAGTTATTTGTTGAGATTTTTTCCCTCCTCAAAGTTAACCACAAGGGGCACATCCAACTCCAGCGCCCCCTCCATGGCCAGTTTGAAAATCGGCTTCGCCCGCGCCACCTCTTCCTCCGGAAGCTCAAAGACCAGTTCATCGTGAATTTGCAGCAACATCCGTGCACTCAGACGGTTCTCTTTGATGCCTCTGTCGCAACTAATCATTGCCAGCTTGATGATATCCGCCGCCGTACCCTGAATGGGAGTATTGATCGCCATCCGCTCGGCGAACTCCCGCTGATTACGATTCTTCGCCTGCAGGTCCGGCAACGCCCGTCTGCGCCCGAGACGAGTCGTGACATAGCCATCTTTGCCTGCCTGTTCCACCACCTCGCGCATAAAACGCTGCACACCGGGATAGAGAGCGAAGTAGCGGTCGATGAAGCGCTGGGCATCGCGACGGGGAATGTCGAGCTGGGAAGAGAGTCCAAAGGCACTCATGCCGTAAACAATGCCGAAGTTGATGGACTTTGCCACCCGCCGCATCTCCGAGTCAACCAGCAGGCTGTTAACACCAAAGATCTCGGCGGCCGTACGACTGTGGATATCTTCCCCTTCACGAAAGGCCTTGAGCAGCGCCTCGTCCTGTGAATAGTCCGCCAGCACCCGCAGGTCGATCTGCGAATAGTCCGCCGAGAGAAAGACATAGCCAGCCTTCGCCACAAAGGCCTGGCGGATGCGGCCGCCTTCTTCCGAGCGAATGGGAATGTTCTGCAGGTTTGGATCGGTAGAGGAAAGCCTGCCGGTGGCGGTGACCGCCTGGTTGAAACTGGTGTGCACCCGGCCATCCTCCTCCCGCTGGGCCGCCAGCCCCTCCACATAAGTGGAGAGCAATTTAGCGAAACTGCGGTATTCAAGGATTTTCTCCGGCAGAGGGTGACTCTTCGCCAGCTTCGCCAGCACCTTCACGTCGGTGGAGTAGCCAGTTTTAGTCTTACGCCCATGGGGCAGTCCCAGTTCGTCGAAGAGGAGGGTCCCGAGCTGCTTCGGTGAGCCGATGTTGAACTCATGCCCGGCGATGGCATAGACCTGGACCTCAAGCTCCACCAGCCGTGCGGTGAACTCCACCTTCAGTTCGTCGAGCACGCCGATATCAAGGGCAATTCCGGCAATCTCCATGCCTGCGAGAACAGGCAGCACCGGCATCTCCACCGTCCAGAAGATCTTCTCCAGATTCTTCTCTGCAAGCTGGGGAACCAGCCACTGCCAGAGAGTCAGCGTGCCATAGACATCCTCGCAGCTGTAGTTTCCAGCAGCCTCTACCGAAACATACGCGAAACACCCCTCCCGCTTGTCTTTGCCGGTTACCTCATCAAAGGAGGTCATCTTTATGCCGAAGTTCACGCAGAGATCGTCAAGCTTCAAGGACCGTCCCGCCTCACAGAGCTGGGCAGCGACAAGGGTGTCAGCCAGCTTTCCGCCAGGGGTGAGGCCAGCCGTTTTCAGCACTGTATAGTCATACTTGAGGTTGTGCGCCACCTTCAGTTTCTCACCTTCGAACCACGGCCGCAGGAAATCAAGCACCGCCTGCTCTTCCAGCTGTCCGGACTGGAGAGAACCGTCGTCGTTGATATGCCCGACCGGAATATAATATGCACCCTCAAGTGAAGTGCAGAGAGAGATCCCCACCAGCTTCGCGCGGCGGGCGTTAAGAGAGGTAGTTTCGGTATCGAAGACGATCTGCTCAGCAGCATCAAGTTCTTCCCGCAGGGCTTCGAGTTCGGCCATTTCGAGAATGAGATGAAACTTCTCTGTGCCCAGCTTCTCGGAGCGATCGACCCCGCTGAGCAGCGAGTGAAACTCCAGCTCGGTATAGATCTCAGCGAGTTCGACGGGGTTCTCCTCACCTGTCTTACAGGCCAGCGCCTGTTCATCCAGCTCTACATCAAATTTCAGCGTAATGAGACGCCGGGAGAGGAGAGCCTGCTCGTGACTGTCGATGATTTTCTCCTTCATCTTCGATTTCTTCATCTCTGCCACATGTTCATACAACCCATCGAAGGACCCATATTCATTGATCAGCTTCACCGCCGTTTTCGGGCCCACACCGGGGACTCCGGGAATGTTGTCGGCACTGTCGCCCACCAGCGAGAAGTAGTCGAGAAGCTGATCGATCTTCACTCCATATTTCTCCTCTACCTCGGGCACCCCCAGTTCCGCATCCTTCATAGGGTCGAACATGGTGACACCGTTGCCAACCAGCTGCAGCAGATCCTTGTCGCCGGAAACGATCACAACTTTGTGCCCCTCACGGGCAAACCGGCGGGAGAGAGTCGCGATAATGTCATCCGCCTCCACGCCCTGCTGTTCAATGAGGGTGATCCCGGACGCCGGAACAAAGCGTTTAATCCACGGCAGCTGCTCCCGTAGATCTTCGGGCATCGGCGGGCGGTTGGCCTTGTAGGCGTCGTACATCTCGTGGCGAAAAGTCGGCCCTTTGGCGTCAAAGGCAATGCCCAGCCGCTCTGGATTACGCTCCTTCTGCAGGCGGTGCACCATGTTGACAAAGCCAAGCACGGCGTTGGTGGCCAGCCCTTTGCTGTTGGTAAGCGGGGCTATGGCATGAAAGGCGCGATAAATGTAAGCGGAGCCGTCGACGAGATAGATTTCAGACATGGAGACCTCTTTTTCAAGTTATGGATGAGCCTGGCACTATAGCCGTTCCGGAGAGATTTTGCCGGAGTGATTACAGCTTACTGCGTTTCGATTTTGAAGCGGACTGCCGCCTGATCGCCCTCGCTGTCGATCACTATCGCCTCACTCCAGCCGATGCCGTCACTGTCGCAGCGCACGCTGGATCGGCCCGGTGCAACCGGCAGTGGACGGCCGTTGTAGAGCCAGTGCAGCGGCGGTGTACCGCCCTGCACCTTGAGGGTGATTTTCTGCCCGGGCAGCAGCGGCAGCACACTGCCATCCAGCGGAAAGAGAATCTGCAGAGGGACAGTACGGGAGAGCCAGATTCCCGGCTGCTCAAAGCGCTTCAGAGCTGTCGGAAGTTCGACGTGGCGCACCTGCAGCACGCCGGGGGGAACGGGGAGAGCTGCTCGTGGCGAATGCGGCGGCAGCGAGGCGAAGACATTGAAGAGCAGCGGTACGGCGAGGCTGCTGCCAGTTCCGCTGCGGCCAAAACTGCCGTCCGGCCGTCCCACCCACACGCCGGCAGTATAGTATCGGTTGTAACCCACCGCCCAGGCGTCGCGAAAACCGTAGGATGTGCCGGTTTTGAAGCGCACATCGCGGCTGCCCTGCTGCCCGGCGGGAAAGGGCATGGCCTTCAGAATGTCGTCCACATACCAGGCCGCGACGGGTGAGAGAAGGCGGGGACTTTCGCCAGAGGCCTTTTCCGGAATGGAATTCTCCAGCCAGCGCAGGGGACGAATGCAACCGCCATCGGCAAGGTCGGCATAGAGGGTCACCAGTTCTTCAAGGGTAACTCCGCCTCCGCCCAGAGCGAGAGGCAGGTCGGCCTCTCCCTTGAAGCGCAGGTGGACACCCGCCTTTGCCAGCCGGGCGACAAAACGCAGCGGCCCAATGCGCCGCAGCACCGCCACCGCCGGGACGTTCAGCGAGCGGTGCAGAGCCTCGCGCACACTGATCTCACCGTGAAAACAGCCGTCAAAATTACGCGGCCGGTAGAGGCCGAAGCGGCGGGGGCTGTCGTCAATCCAGCTCTCCGGATGAAGCAAACCACGCTCAAAGGCAATGCCGTAGATAAAGGGCTTGAGGGTGGACCCGGGAGAACGCACAGCCCGGGTAAGATCGAGTTGACTGTCGGTAAAAAAGTCGCCGGAGCCGAGATAACCGATCACCCTGCGACTGTCGCTCTCCACCACCAGCACAGCGAAAGTCAACCCCGGTTCCAGTTCACGCGCGACACGAAAAGCAAGGGCGCGAAGACCGCGCTCAGTGGGGCCATCAAGAGTGGTACGCACGAGACGTTGTTGTGGAAAGGCCGTGTGCAGGCGGAGGGCCAGCTGAGGGGCGAGAAAGGGCATGGGAAAACGCCGGGTCGGAACCGGCATGGCGGTCGCCACGGCGCTCTCCTCCGCACTCAGCAAACCGGCCTCGTTCAACCGCCGCAGGATACGATCCCGCGCCCCCTTCACCTGCTCCGGAAAGCGGTCTGGACGATAGCTTTCCGGCGACTGCGGCAGGGCAATGAGCAGTGCAGCCTCCGAGGGAGTAAGCTGTTGAGGACTTTTGTTGAAGTAGAGGCGGGTCGCAGCCTCAATACCTTCGATATTACCGCCGTAGGGTGCGAGGCTGAGATAAAGCGTGAGAATTTCCTCCCTGCCCAGCTGTTGCTGAAGGCGCAGCGCCTCCAGCATCTCCACCACTTTACTGACGATGGTCCGCGGTCGGGGATGAAGCAGACGCACGGTCTGCATGGTTATGGTGGAGGCGCCAGAGATCACCCGGCCGTTCGTGACAAGCTGGCCGACGGCACGCAGCAGGGCCATGCCATCCACTCCGGGATGGCGGTAAAAACGACTGTCCTCACAGGCAAGCAGAAAGTGGAGAAAACGGGGATCGAGGTGCTGCAACTCTGTCTTCAACCGCCAGCGGCCATCGGCCGTGGTGAAAATCCGCAGCGACTCTCCATCACTGGACACCACCTGCGCTGACCACTCCGGTTCTTCCCGTTGTAAATCGGGAGAGAAGATAAAAGCCGCCGTCCCCGCCGCGCAGGCAAGCACGCAAAAAAGAAGGAGGCACAGGATTTTCCCGCACCTCCATTTTTTTTTCTCTGCCATCAACACTTATCGGCTGATGGAAAGACGTCCGCCAATCCCGCGACCACGTTTTTCCGGAGCATACATCATTTCCGCTTCCACAGCCGGAATGGTGTATTCCCCCGGCGTAACCACCCGCAGCAGGTGCGCCGTGCGGAAGGGCGAGGATGGATTGCTCTGCGTCTCCCAGGCGGTGATGAAACGGTCATCCATACCGTCATTATAAAGCAGCGACCGGTTCAACTGTTTCCCAAACAAGGGCAGCTCTTCATCCCCTGGCTCAATCACCCGGTCGTACTCGAGGCCGGCGGGCAGCAGGTTGATCAGCAGGGCCTGGCCGGAGACCTGCACATGCTCCTGCACTTCCACCACCACAACGACCATTTCTCCCTGTTTCATACTGCGGAGATCCAGAGCAGTCCCGTCGAGGTGATACCAGTGACGGCTGACACGGAGACCGCTGTCACTGCTGGCCAGCGATTTCACCGGCGTGCCCTGCTCGCTGAAGGTGAGCCAGACATCACCTTTTCCCCTGTTTGTAATCTTGAGAGGGACCTTCATTTCAGCGGCGGTACGAGTCAGACGAAGAGTTTTTCCGGCCTGAATCTCTGTGTTCACCATAATAAAGAATTCGCTCTGTTCACGAAGGGTCGTTGCCGCCATCACCATGGCGGCCTGTTCCTGAGTGGAGAACCAGCGACGGCCCTGCCGGGCCTGAGTAAGTTCGGCCCACAGCTCCCCGGTGGGAATCTTTCCGCTGCTAAATTCTCCGATCAGGCAGATGACACCGGAGAGATCTCGCAGGTGACTGCCGTAATAATCATCAATACTGCCATTTACCGCAAAAGAGGGGTCAGAAAGCGGGCTCGTTATCTTCTGTACTGCCTCCGTAAAGGCCAGGGTACTGCGCTTCAGCTCCCCAACGAGACTGAGTGCCGCGCCAAGCTGCGCGAGGTGATAGCCGCTTAATTCCGTGTGGAGATTATCGTAGAGATAGCGCAGGTTCTCAGTCTGTCCCCTGCCGTTCTCCGCCAGAACCAGCTGAGCACAGGTAAAAAAGCCCGCGTTCTCTTTCGAGAGAACGTTTTGCACCTCAGACTCAAGCCAGGAGAGCCCGCGGTTGAAGAAGAAATCCGGCACGGTGTACCCCTTCGCCCGGGCGCGGGTGAGAAAATCCATAACGTAGCAGGAGAGCCAGTATTCGGTGGGGCCATGGTTGTCCCACAGGGCGAAACTGCCGTCGAAACACTGCATCTCAAGAATCTTGTCGATGGCGCGGGCAACACGGGAGTGCAGGTCGGGATAATCACCACCGGAGAAGGCCTCCAGCTCCTTGAGGTAAAGCAGCGGCAGGGCTCGACTGGTGAGCTGTTCGAGACAGCCGTAGGGGTAGCGGTCGAGCTGATCAAGCAGTCCCTTTACATCAATGGCGGCCTGACTGTTGATATCCAGGGCAAGGAAAGCCCCTTCCGGATAAAACGTGTTGAGACTTTCCATCGGTACGGTGAAGGCCCTGCCTGATTCAAGCCGCAGATACCTGCGGTTGAGCACCGGCAGATCCACACCGCGCACGAAGATCGGAAGGCGACTGCTAACCGCGTAATTGCCCGGGCCCCGCACACTGCACTCCACCTCTCCCTTGCCAATAGCGGCAGCGGTAAGCCCAAGAAGCACGCTGCGCCGTTCTCCTTTTTTCAGGAAAAAACTCTCTTCGCCTGTACCGTCGAGACGCACAGCGCCCTCAGCACGGGCAGTTACATGATACGTGCCCTCTTTCCCCGTAACGTTCTGCACCAGCACAGTGACAAAGGAGTGATCGTCGCGGGCCAGGAACCGCGGCAGCGAGGCGGAAAGTACCACGGGGTCACTGACCTGCATCTCCATGGTGGCAGCACCGAATTTCTCCGTCGACCAGCCCACCACCATCAGGCGCAGGCGGCCGTTGTAATCAGGCAGATCAAGCGGCACCACCGCGCGCCCGTCCGCCCCCACTTCCACAACGCCGGAGAAGAGGGAGACCACCTTGATATTGGATTCGGGAGCTCCGCGGCGGCCTGCGCCACTCCCCGCGCCCTGATGGAGCTCCGCTTCGCGGCCTCCACTGGCGGAGATAAGCTGTCCGTAGAAATCTCGAATGTCAACGGCAAGACGGCGACGGCCGAAGAACCATGTGCGTGGATCAGGCGATGTGAAGTTCGTCAGCTGCAGCACGCCCTCATCAACGGCGGCGAGGGTGAGAAAGACCTTTCCGGTCGCCCCCCGCACATCCACCGGCACTTCAAGAACCTGACGCGGTCGAACCAGCTGCGGCGCGTGGATGGTCATGGCAAGGGTGCGGTCGGCGGTATCAACACCGAGCCAGACAACCCCCACCGCACGGGCGGCCCCTTTTTCAGCGGCACTGCCGGGACGATAGACCGTCACGATGGCCCAGGTCCCCGCGCCCCACTCCTTCTCTACGGGAATGGAGATACTGCGCTGCAGGGTCTCCATCTTGAAGTTGCGTACCGAGCGAACCTCTTCCCCCGCGAGCACGAGGCTGGCCTCACCTTTCCACGGAGAACTGATCTTCAGATCAGCGGTTGTGCCGGGAAGAAAATTATCGTTATCAAGACTCAGCTCAACACGATCCGGCCCGCGGCCGTTGCCTTCAACTCTATGTCCGGCGTAAAAGCGGTAGTTCGTCAGCAGGTTATACTTTTCATCGAAGAGTTCCAGACGGTGCCACCCCTCCTCGACATGGTTTTGCAGCTGAACCTGCCCCGCAGTATCGGGCTGGAGTTCTCCGCCATCAAGCTCCACGTCGTCTACCAGCTCTTCCCACTGCCAGGAACCATCTTTGCGATACCACTGCCAGTCATGATCTTCCCGGACAAGACGCCAGACACAGCCTTTTTTCTGCAGCGGGAGACCCCTGGCGTCAAGCAGCTGCACGGTAAAGGCCGTCTGAGAATCCTTCTGTACATTTCCCGGGGTTTCTGGACGAATACCGGCATACATTGGTGCAACAAGAATCGGCACCGTGCTGCGGGCGGAGGTCCTCCGCCCGTCTACATCGGAGACTGAGGCCGTAATTTCACCCTGCAACGGCTGACTGGTCGTGATATCCGTCTGCACAGGGATGAGCAGCCCTCCTTTGTCGTCGGTGGTCATCTTGTCGAAAGAAAAGCGGGCAGGCTTGAAGCTGTCGCCGAAGAAGAACTCCTTATAATTCCCGAAGGGATAGTGTGCAACACCAAGACGCATCTCCGCGTTTACCGTCAACCCGCTCCCCGGGGCGCCAAAAAGATAATCCGCCTGCAGTTTCACCTCACCGGGAACACCGCCAGTGAGCTGTGACTGAATGGCGAGTTTCACCTCAAGACGGGGCGGAACAAAAGATTTCACCTCAAAGGAGGTAGAGGCAACAGGAATGCCTGTCTCATCGGCATAAAGCCGCACTTTCCACGTCCCGCTGCGGGCTCCTTTGGAGAGTTGCAGCTGCTGCACCCAGGCACCGGAGAGATCGGGCCGAACGACTCGTTCCACCAGGGTATTATCATCCGGACCGGAGAGTTTCAGGGTCAGCGGCAGAGGGGATGCCAACGCCCTGCCCTGGCGGTCGCGCAACAGGGTAACGCTGTGGACAGTCTCTCCCGGACGATAAATTCCACGATCAGTATAACTCCAGCCGTCGATGGGCCCGGAGGGCAGGCGACCGGAGACGCCGCGATCACTGAGATCAAAGGCGGGGGTACTGAGCTGTAAAAAGGAGAAGCCATGGCTGCCACCGGTTCCGGCGGTTACCAGTGACGGCCGGTCTCCTCCTTTACCGCGCAGCAGGCCGGGGGCGAAATGGGCAATCCCGAAGGCGTCCGTGGAGACGGCGTCAAGCGGTGCGTTGTTCCGGCCATAGAGCGTAATCTTCTCTCCCCCGAGAGGTCTGGCCGAGGCGAGACTGCGCGCGGAAACGGTAAGGCCGCCCTCGCCAGTATAACTGGTCAGACCAATATCACTGACCACCAGCCACTGCGTCCCCCGCAGGCTGCTGTCGGAACGATCACCCTCTCCTTTCCGGGAGACAATCATAATGTAAACGCCCGGGACATCGGTGATTCCGGGAGGCAGACGCACTGCGTTAAGTTCCACTTTGTTGGTGTTGCCAGCGAGATCTACATCTCCTTTCCAAACGAGGCTGCCAGAGTTGTCCCTGAGATTCTCTTCCGTCCAGCTCTGCAGGTTGTCGCCAAAGTAGTTATTAAGAAATTCTCCCTGCAGACTGCGTTCATGGATGCGATAGATGGAGAGCTCGGCAGAGTCCACATTCACCGAATAGAGTGCCGCGGACCCCTTTGTTCCCGGAGCTTCCGGCAAGACATAGTTTTTCCGGTTGAACCAGAGTTGCGGGGTGCGGTCAGTCACCTTTATGTCAGCTTTCTGCAGAATTTTCACCACATGTTCCTTCGTCTTCATGCCGGGGAGGACTTCAATCCGGTAACTGGAACCCCAGGAGGCCCCCCGCATGCAAAGGGTGGCCCCGGAGACACTGAATACTGCCTTCCACGAGGGTGCAGTACGAACATATTGTGCATAATCAACCGCACTCGTCGGCAACAGCGCGTCGGTAAAGGTCACGCAGAGACCTGGAGTACGACCCTTCACGTCGGCCTCGGCAGAGGTTATCTCCACCCGTTCCGAACGCTTCTTCAGCGCAAGAGCCGTACTGCTCAAATCGCTCAATCTCTTCTGCAGGTCACTGCTCTCCGAACACGCCTGCGCCGCGGTCATCCCCTGATCCAGTGAGGTGAGAAGAGCCGGAATCCACTTCTCATTCTGCAGGGCCCGGGAACCAAGGGCTGTGCCCATCAGTAAAAGGTTTTCTATCTGCTGCCGGCAGGTGACATTGTTCATGCTGGAGAGGGAGGCGAGCATGGCATACTCTGAGGCCTCCCCATGAGAAGCCTCTTCCTCAGCAAGACGGGCAAGGGCATTCCAGCAGTGAAATCCGGGCTGTGCAAGTCCTGCCGCCACCTTACGGTAGAGGGGACTCGCGACGCTGTGTTTCTTCTCATGCATGAAAAGATCGGCAGTGGAGAGAAGTTTCGCTGCTGTTTCGGCACTGAGCCCCTGAGCAGGCTGGAAGATCTTTGCTCCCCGCTGGATCGCATCATCCTGCAGCTGCTTAATATCAGAGGCTCCGGCAAAGGAAGTACTGAGGAGAAGTAAAAGAGAAATGAGGACGAATGGAAAGAGTGCTGGTTTCATGATTTTCTCACCTTGGAAGGAGGGCGGGGAAACAGTGTACAGGGAGACGTTCCACGTTCAAAAGCTTCAGTATTACTGTATTACAAATTTGCATATATTTCGCACAAAAAAAGGCCCCGGACGAATATCCGGGGCCTGCATATATACTTTTCTAAAATTTTATGGATACCTTGAATAACCAGCTCTTCACCCATCTCCTTCGTTCCAGTAAAAAATTTATCCTCCGACAAAGCGAGGAACGAGACGTCGAGGTAAGCGCGAGACTCCGATACCAAACATGGCTGTGATAAATTTTCTTCTGAACCTCGAGTATGGACGAAATACAAGCTGTTTCAAGGGACCCTTATAATAAAATCATTCGGCAAGGCGTACCCAGGAAGCCTGAGGACCCTTATCGCCGTGGGATTCCCCGAAAAGAACACTGTCACCTTCATGGAGGGCATCCATTTCAACATCTTTCAGTGCATTTTCATGGAAATAAATCTCCCGATTATCCAGAGTAATAATAAAACCGTAAGACTCAACGGGAGAGAGTTTTTTAATCAGTCCGACACTGTCACCAGCCGATTCCGCAGGCTGCTGCTTCTTCACTGTCCGTTTCTTGCGCTGCATCTCCTTGAGATTGAGGGCAAGAACATCAAACGATTCCGTCAAGGCCGCGCGAACATTCTCCGCCCCCCGAGTTACAATCACGGTATCTCCAGGAACACCGGCCACAAGTTTTACCTTGAAGTCATTTTCAACATGACCTGTGGCCTCAATGGTGACACGAAGGTGAAGAACGTCAGGATAGTGACGAAGGAGTTTCTCCTTCTCATTTTCAATTCTGTCCTGCCAGCCCTGGCGCATCTCAACATTACGAGCTTCAACTTTCAGTTCCATAATTCCTCCAGCTCTAAATTCGGCGGGGACACCGCCTCTCCTGCGCCGAATGGCGCATTCTTCAGCAGAGAACGGAAATGGCTGGAATCGTTTTGCCGTCTCCATCTTCCGCTCATGCCTGTATTATAGGAAATAGTCAGGCAGAGGCAAGTCTGATCAATGTTTTGTGCTGCGAAACAGACAGAGAAGTCTATTTTTATTCGTTTTTTGTGGTAAAGCTCGCTTTTCATACGGAGTCGATATATAATTTGTTGTTTTTTTATTTCTCACTCCTTTTTTGCATCCTTTTACCAGTCCTGCACTATGAAAAAATCCAGAGGAGTGATCCTGCTCAACATGGGCGGCCCGAACAGTCTGAAGGCCGTTCGCCCCTTTCTCTACAACCTCTTTTCCGATCGAGAGATCATCCCTCTCGGGCCTCCCTTTCTGCAAAAAGTCATCGCCTGGATGATTGCCCGCAAACGGGCTCCAATTTCCAGAGAGACGTATCGCAAAATTGGCGGAGCATCTCCCCTGGAAAAAATCACTCGTGCCCAGGCAAAGGCCCTGGAGGAAAATCTTTGTAAGGAGGGGGAAGACTGGCATGTCAGCATTGCCATGCGCTACTGGCCGCCTTATGCAGATGAGGCTCTGGACGAGATGCTGGCGAATGAAGTGCAGGAACTCACCGTCGTCAGTCTCTATCCGCATTATACAAAAGCAACTGCCGGTTCTTCTCTCAACCATCTGCGGGCAGCGATGAAGCGGCGGGGAATCAAAATTCCTCTGCGGGTGGTGGAGAGCTGGCCGGAAGAACCCGGCTATATTCAAACACTTGCAGAGGGAATCAAAAAGACAATAGTTGAGCTGCAGGAGAAGACCAGCGAAGAGATTGCTGTGGTCTACAGTGCCCACAGCCTGCCTGTCTCCTTCATTCAGGAGGGCGATCCGTATGTGGAGCATCTGAAGCAGACCATTGCGGCAGTGGAGAAACAAACGGAAGTGACCGGAACTCTCTGCTTTCAGTCTCGCAGCGGCCCGGTAGAGTGGCTGGCCCCCTCCACCCCGGAGACTGTCAACCGCCTGGCAGCAGAGGGCTGCAAAGCGATGGTTATGGTGCCGATCAGCTTCGTCTCAGACCATGTGGAGACACTCTACGAAATTGACATGCTCTACCGCGGTCAGGCAGAGGACCTCGGCATGGTCTTTGCCTCCACCCCGTCACTCAACACCAACGCACGTTTTATTGCTGCCCTGGCGTCACTGGTGAAAAAATCCCGCCTGTAATCTCCCTGCAAGAGACGCCGGACTCAGTGATTTCCACCCGTTATCGGGTTAAAACGGCGTATGCGTACGTTCATCAGAATAGCCAGCCCCATCATGGTGGTAATCAGGGAGGAGCCGCCGTAAGAGACCAGCGGCAACGGAATCCCCACCACCGGCAGGAAGCCCATGATCATGAAGAGGTTGATCACCGCCTGCCAAAAAATCAGCGTCACCACTCCGAAGGCGAGCAGAGTTCCAAAGCGGTCCTTCGACGTCATTCCCACATAGAGTCCCCAGAACAACATCCCAAAATAAATCAGCAGGAAGATGAAAGAACCGATAAAACCCCACTCTTCCGCCAATACGGAGTAGGCAAAGTCGGTATGGCGCTCGGGAAGGAAGTGCAGATGCCCCTGCGTCCCATTGAGATAACCGCTGCCGGTCAGGCCGCCGCTGCCCACCGCAATCTTGGACTGCAGGATCTGGTACCCCTGATTGGCAAGGTCGTGTTCGGGATTGAGAAAAGTCTCCACCCGCTTCTTCTGATAGGGTTTTAGCAGATGTAACCATGCGAAAATACCCGCGCCAGAACCAAGGCTGAGAAGAATGACATAGGCCGACCAGCGCAGCTTCACAAACATGGTTATGGAGGCAAAAATAATAATCAGCATCAGAGAGGTTCCGAGATCGGGCTGGATCAGGATGAGAATGAAGGGAACCGCCATCAGCCCCAGCGGCGGCAGGATATCAAAAAAAGAATACCCCCCGCTCACCTCTTTTCGCGCGTAGTAACTCGCGAGGGTAATCACCATCATCAGCTTGGCTGGCTCTGATGGCTGAAAATTGAAGAGCCCGAGGTCGATCCAGCGCTGTGCCCCCCCCGCAGTGGCACCGATGGCATCGGCGAGCAGCAGGGACGCGATAATAATGAAGTAGAACGGGTAGTTGAGGATGTGCAGCAGTTTGTAGTCAAAACTGATGATGACAAAAAAGAGAATAAAACAGCCAACCATAATAATACTCTGTTTCATCCACGGAGCGAGGCCACCCCCCGGTGAGGGCATGGAGGCGCTGTAGAGGTTAAACAGCGCCATGGTACAGGTCAGCACGATGAGCAGCATCAGAATTACGTCAAAATGTTCCAGCAGTCTTCTGTCTATTCGGTACATGATGCCTCTTATTCCTGGGCGGAGAGCGTGCCTTCTTTCAGGCGTTTAGCAAAATAATGTTTGAGTACGGCCCGGGCTACCGGGCCAGCTCCGGAACTGCCATGGAGCCCATGCTCCACCAGTACGGTAACCGAAATTTCCGGTTTGTCGGCGGGCGCATAGCAGGTAAACCAGCCGTGGTCACGATATTTGTAGGGAATATCCTCATCCCGCAGGCCGCGGTATTGTGCCACTTTTACCACCTGAGCAGTCCCCGTTTTCCCGGCGAACGGCAGACCTTCGATGCGCAACTGGCGGGCGGTTCCCCGTTTCCCCTGAATAACCTCCTCCATCCCCTGACGAATCAGCTGAAAAAAGTGGCTGAAGTCTTTGATTTCAGACTTCACTTCCGGCTTAAACTGTTCAACAACCTTCCCCTCGGGGTCGATAACCTTCTCTACCAGCTGCGGACGGTAGAGCGTACCCCCATTGGCGATAGTAGCGGTCATGTTGGCGATCTGTATTGGCGTCACCAGGTTAAACCCCTGACCAATGGCCACGGAGAGGGTTTCGCCCTCCTGCCATTTGCGTTTTTTCACTTCCTGTTTCCACGCTTTGGTCGGTACAAGACCAGACTTTTCATACTCCATCTCAATGCCGGTCTGCTGGCCAAAACCAAGTTCTGTAGCATATTTAGCAAGACCGTCCACCCCCACCCACTGGCCGACCTGATAGAAGAAAACATCGCAGGACTGCCCCAGCGCCTGGCACAGGTTGACCATGCCGTGGCCACTGTGTTTCCAGCAGCGATAGGTACGGTTCCCGAAACGATAACTCCCGGGGCAGAAGAGGGAGGTATTTTCATTGACGACCCCCCGGGCAAGACCTGCCAGTGCGGTAACCATTTTGTAAACGGAACCAGGGGGATAGGTCCCCTGTACGACCTTGTTCATCAGCGGTTTATGCTCATTATCCATGAGCGCCTTCCACTTCCTGCGGGAGATCCCGCCGACGAAGTCTTCAATGTGGATGGTCGGTGTAGAAACCGCTGCCAGCAGACGCCCGGTGTTAACTTCGAGTACCACCACGGCGCCGGATTTTTCCCCGGCAAGCATATAATTTTCGGCGATCTGCTGCAGATCGACATCAATGGTCAGCTGCAGATCCCGTCCCGGCATCGGCTCAATTCCGTCAAGCATCTGCTGCTCGAAGCCGCGGGCGTTGACCTCCGTGTAACGCTTGCCCTTCTCGCCACGCAGGTCTGCCTCGCGCAACCGTTCAAGCCCCCTCTTGCCGATAAGATCGCCACCGCTGTAGATAGAGCGATCCGCATTCTCCAGCTCTTTTTTGGAGATAGAACCGAGATAGCCAATGATATTGGCCGCAAGGTCACCGTAAGGATAGACCCGCACCGGCTGTACCTCAATACGCACGCCGGAGAACTCACGGTTGTTATATTCCAGATAGGCAAGAGTTTGCCAGTCGATATCCTCTTTCAGAGTGACCGGCAGATAGAGAGGAGTATCACTCGCCTCGCGCACCCGCCCCCACAGTTCCTCCTCACTCATACCGAGAACTGGGCCGAGTTTCTTCAGAGTGCCGTCAATATCCCGGGAGTCTTCCCGAACCAGTGCAACGTTGAAAGATGGTCGGTTGGTGACAATCTCCCTCCCCATACGGTCAAGAATATGCCCGCGCGGAGGAGCCACAGTGCTGATACGAATACGGTTGTTGTAAGCACGCCGTTTATAGTCATCCCCTTTGGTAACCTGCAGAAAGTAAAAACGTAGAAGAATGACAACCAGAAAGAAAACTATAATTACCCCGACCCCGATAAGACGCTTCTGCAGGATATTGAGAGAGACGTCATCACGCTCTTCGAACTGGTCCTGCTTTGCTGTTGGAAGTTTAAGTGAAAATTTCATGGAGAGTAAGAGAAAGAGTTATACGGAGGGGAAATGAGCAGACAGAGTAGAAGGGAAAGATCCCTACATTCGGCGCATCGGTCGGCGTGGACGCCGGGTGGAACGTGAAGCCCGTGCTCTTATGCTGCGTTCCTGCACATAAACATAAACATTATTATAGAGAGCAAAGAGCGGTATTGCAATAATCATCAGCAGGACACTCTCCTCAATGGTCTGGAGGATTTCCCAGTCGGGAAGCATCAGCCATCCGGTGAACATGTCAAGCAGATGGAAGATAAAACGTGCCACCAGCCAGGCAACCCCGAGCAAAGGGATCTGATAAGTGGCCTCTTTTACCTGCTTACCAGAGGCAACAAGCTTGAGAACAGTGAAAACAAGCAGACAGATCAGTGGATAGAAGCCGAGGCTCACTCCCGTCTCTACATCCATCATCCAGCTCAGGGTGAACACCAGAGCGAGACCCGGAATCCAGGCAAAACGATAGGAGATGAAGACCAGCAGGATAAAGAGGAAATCAGGTCGGCCAAACCATGATGGCAAATCATGCATCACCGCCGTCTGAAAGACAATAGCGAAAATACCAAGAAGGGCAAAAACAATAATATTCCACATGCCTCTGCCTATTTCATGGGGGCGCGGTTCATCTCATCGATGATTTTCTTGCGGTTAGTGCGATCTATAAAAACATATTCGAGTTTTTGAAAATCCACCTCAGGGGTCACCTCAATCTCCTGGAACATGCCGCGTTCCCGGTTATGAATTTTAGCGACTGTTCCCACAACCATCCCCGTAGGAAAAAGCCCGCCAATACCGGCGGTAACAACATAGTCACCGACAGCAACGTCGGCATTTTTCAGCACATAATTAAGGACATACCCTTTAGAACCGGCACCGCGCAGAATACCGCGAGTACGATTTTTCTGGATGATAGCATCAATGGCGGAGGTGGGGGCATTGGCGAGAAGAACCTTGGAGTAATCGTCAGCCACCTGGATAATCTGGCCAACAACCCCCTTGGGAACAAAGACCGTCATCCCCTCTTCAATGTCATCATTACGACCACGGTCAACGATAATGGTCTTGTACCAGAAGGAAGGTTCTTTGCCCACCACCCGGGCGGAAAGAGGATCAATACTCAGCCCCTTCTTGAAGTTGAGCAGAACTTCAAAAGTCCGGGCCTCAAGATAGGATTCGCGGTATTTCTGCAGCTCGGTGAGGTACTTGTCGCCCCGTTCCAGCAGGCGCTTGTTCTCCTCCTGCAGACTCCAGTTGGTGATGTAATTATTCTTGAATCCGCTGAACTTGTCAACCGCCTGCACCACACCACTCTGCATGTAGCCGATGAAATCAAGGGTCAGCCGATGAGTTACACCAAACTTGCCGCTGAGCAGCGAGCCCAGCAGCAAAAGTGCAACTGTCAGGAGGACTCCGAAGAGCAGCCAGACCCGAACGCTGATAAGAAGGGGCCGTTTCCGTGTCCGGGGGCTTCGTTTTGGATTACGTTTCACTACAGATTACATTCCGGATTCGGGTTGAAAAAGCCGCCGGCAACCCATTAATCAATGGCGATTTCACGCAGGATATCGAGGTTGTCCAGGGCGTGGCCGCAACCCATGACCACTGACGAGAGAGGATCCTCGGCAATGATAATTGGCATACCGGTTTCTTCGGCAAGACGTTTATCGAAATTTTTCAGAAGGGCACCGCCGCCCGTGAGGACGATACCGTTATCGACGATGTCGGCGGCCAGTTCCGGCGGGGTTACTTCCAGCGCAACTCGGACCGCCTCAACAATTACATCCACCTGTTCGCCGATAGCGGCCTGGATCTCACCAGAGGAAATCTGCAGAGTCATAGGTACACCAGTACCGAGGTTGCGCCCTTTGATGTCCATAGTTTCAAAAGGCTCTTCCGGCATAACGTTGCCAATGGTTGTTTTGATCAACTCAGCGGTACGCTCACCAATGGCCAGGTTATGCTGGCGTTTGATATACTGGAGAATGGCTTCATCCATTTTGTCCCCGGCCACCCGCACCGATTTGGCATAGACAATCCCTTTCAGGGAAATGACCGCAACCTCAGTAGTGCCACCACCGATATCAATAATCATTGACGCGGTAGGTTCAGTGACAGGCAACCCCGCGCCGATGGCCGCAGCCATGGGTTCTTCAATAAGATAAACTTCGCGGGCTCCGGCAGACATGGCGGAATCTTTTACCGCCCGTTTTTCCACCTGGGTAATACCTGAAGGAACAGAGATGATAATACGGGGATATACGAGAGTACGCCGGTTGTGTGCCCTTTTGATGAAGTAGCGAAGCATGGCCTCAGTGACATCGAAGTCGGCAATGACACCATCCCGCATGGGACGAATGGCCTGGATGTTGCCGGGGGTTTTCCCAAGCATCATCTTTGCCTCCTGTCCGATGGCAAGGACTTTGCTCATTCGGCCATCCTGACGGACCGCCACTACAGAGGGCTCACGAAGAACAATACCCTTCCCCTTGACATAAACGACGGTGTTAGCAGTCCCCAGGTCAATAGCGAGGTCATTGGAAAGCCAGCCGAACAATGAATGGAATGGTGAAAACATGAAAAGAAATCCTCTTTACTCTTGATATTAGAAAGGGGCCATCACGGAGTAAATCTTCACACTGGAAGCCTCCGCAGGCAACATCCTTCCTCTGCAGGCAACACCCGCATATATGAACCGGGGAATAATACCAGTTCAATCCGAAATTAGCAAGATACTATCCCCGCGACTTCCTGGAAACTGTTTTTTTTGTTGACACGGTCCAAAAAGGCTGGTAATGATATCGTCTCTTTTGAACGAGTAATTGTTCGGAAGGGGCTGTAGCTCAGCTGGGAGAGCGCTTGACTGGCAGTCAAGAGGTCGTCGGTTCGATCCCGATCAGCTCCACCATTTATATAAAGACGTTACGGGATATATTTCGTAACGTCTTTTTTTTTTGTACTGCACCTTTATGTCAGCTTCGCCCTTTTTATATTCGGAAGCAGCACACTCGAGGACAAAACGGGGAGGCAAAAAAAATGGAGGGTTGAACCTTTCGGTTCAACCCTCCATCGAGTTACTGCACAATCGCGTCTGAAAAATTAGACACAACCAGTCGGTTTAGGCAGACCAGCCATTTTACATGCTCCCTTGCCAGGTCCAGAGGGAAACAGTTCGTAGATACGTTTGAGCGGAAAGCCCGTGGTTTTGGAAAGAATCCGTACCATCGGTGCAATACCGTTTTTCTTATAGTATTCCTGAAGGGCGTCGATAACTTTTTTATGCTCATCAGTCAACTCGGGGATTCCTTCTACACCCTTAACATATTCGACCCAGTTTTGATCGAAATCGTCACCTTTGAGCAGGAATCCATCTTCATCAACTTCAAAGCTGCTTCCGTTGTGTTCAATTGTCGGCATTGTAACCTCCTAGATTTTTTTGGTTAACTGCATCCGGCTACGTTCAAAACAGTATTTGAAAGGAACCATAGCACATTCTGTTCACCAATGAATGGCAAATCATTTACTAATGAGGATTTGTACTCCCCCTGATGTATTTTTTCAACAAATATTTAAACTTACCATCACCTTCCCTCCACTCCGCCGTAAATTCCTGTTTTCCCTTGCGAAGGAAACACATACAGAGTAAATCGAACGGGTTATCATGTAAAAACAAAGGGAAAACTTCCCCCCAAAACCACTCAACATTTCAGAAGCGGAACGCACCATGCTGCAGGCTATTCGAAACAAAAAGAACTCCACTGTTATTCAAATTATAGTTGGAATTATTGTCCTCGTTTTCGTCTTCTGGGGATTCGGCGCAGATCTTCTCTCCGGTAACCGAACACCACTTACGATTAATGGTCAGGACATTTCCATAATAGAATATAATGAGGCCTACAACAAGGCAGCTGACCGCCTCAGTGAGCAGTTCCCCGGAAATATGCCCAGGGACTTTGCAGAGAAAGTCAACCTCAAGGGCCAGGTGATCAATCAAATCATCCACGACACTCTGCTTCGTCAGGGTGCGCAGCAGATGGGCATCGTCGTAAGCAACCAAGAAATCCGCAAAGCCGTTGAATCTCAACCGGCTTTCCTTGTAAACGGAGTATTTGACATAAAACGATACAAGGAGGTTCTTGCCGCCAACCGGATGACTCCCACCGTTTTTGAGAAAAAACTGCGCATTGACCGCTTGTCGCTTCTGGCGGTAACCGCCATTCAGAATTTTGCCACCATCAACGGCCAGTGGGAACTTGAAGACCTCTACAGCCAGTATAATGAGAAGGTTGCAGTACAGTTTATCTCCTTTAACCCTGCGGATTTCATCGACAAAGTACCCGTCAATGAGAAGCAGCTTGCTGCCTGGTATAAGAAGAATCAGGACAACTATAAATCTGCTCCCGAATCCAGTTTCCGTTATGCGACCTTCCTCTACAAGGATGTCGCGAATCAGATCCATATTGATGATGAGCAGGCGAAGAAATACTACAGGGACTACCCAAAAGAGTTCACCGTACCTGAGACGCGCGCCATCGCCACCATCCAGTTTTCTCTCAACGGCAGCGAAAGTGAAGCCCAGCTGTCGGATAAGCTGAAAGAGGCTGAAGAAGTGCGCGCCATGGCAGCCGCAGAAGGAGCGGATTTCGCCGCCCTCGCGAAACAGTATTCCGACAGTCCCTCTGCGGAAGAAGGCGGCAGGCTCGGTTCGGTGAGCAGGGGACAGGTTCCCTTCCTGGACAGCACCGTCTTTACATTACAGCAGAATGAAGTGAGCCCGGTGGTAAAAACGCCTTCCTCCTATAATATATTTGTAGTTAATGATATCACACCGGGCATTGTGCAGCCCTTCGCCGACGTGAAGGAGCAGATCATCTCCCGGCTCCAGCAGAAAGAGGCACAATCCCTCGCCTTCCAGCTTGCAAACGGGACCTACGAAGGCATTATGGCTACCGGCAGTCTGGACAGGTATGCGGATAAAGATTCCTCCGCCAATTTCAAAAAGAGTGGATTTGTTACCCACGACACCGCACCTGCTGACATCGCTGAGGATCCAGCCTTTCTGCAGAAGAGTTTTGATCTCGGCAAGGGGGAACTCAGCTCTCTGGTTAAGGGCGACACCGGCTACGCCATCTTCTATGTGGAGGATGTGAAGGCTCCGGAGGTTCCCGCCCTTACCACTGTCTATAACCTCGTGGAGAAAGACTGGCGGAAAGCAAAGGCTGAAGAACTTGCCAAAACAGCTGCCGAGGAGCTCCTCACCGCAGGCCGTAAAGAGGGCCTCGACAAGGCAGCACAGGCAAAAGGTCTCAAGATTCAGGATTCAGGCCTGATGGGTCGCGCCCCGGAGCACAACGACGACATCTTCCCCACGGCTCTTCTGGCAGACTGCTTCAAGCTCTCTCTTTCCAAACCACTGCCGACAACCCCGGTGAAAGACACCGCGACTGGTAACTGGTACGATTTTCAACTCACCCGGCGCGACCGCCCCGCCATGACGGAAAACGCAATGGAGATTGAAAGGTATAAATCGAGCCTGCTCAGTGTTAAACAACAACGGATTCTCGACGCATGGCTCCATCATATGTGGCAGACCGCCGACATCAAACAGAACAGTGAACTCTGAGAGAGCGTTTCTCAGCAGGGGACCTTGAAACAGCTTGTATTTCGTTCAGATTTGAGACTCAGAAGGAAATTTACCGCAGGTAAATTAAGTACCGTAGAAATTATTTCCGGCTTTTTTTGACTGTAACAAAGAAGATGGGTGAAAAACTGGTTCTTCGATCTTCCCGGTAAACAACCAGAAGAGGCCGTCCGGAAATTCCGGCCGGCCTCTTCTGGTTTCTGCGTTTTCTGTCGGTGGCATCCACCCGGCCACATTGCGGAGCTGAAGACGCTCCCCATCAGCTTTTTACCTGACAGCTTCAGCATCGGGAGTAAAGAGCCGAATCCCCGCCAGGGTAAAATTGCTGATGAGCTCCTGTCCTTTTGGAGAAGAAACCCATTTCACAAATTCCATGGCAAGATCATTATGCACTCCAGGGAATTTGATTGCATTGGCCGGCACGAGCCCCCAGGGAATCTCAAGAAGCGGATCTCCCTCACAGAGCACTTCAAGGTCAAGCGGTGGATCCTGACCATAGCGAAACCTCACATAGGTATCACGATCCGAAAGAGTGCAGGCCTGTTTTCCTTCCGCAAAGGAGAGCGTTTCAGCCATCCCCTGGCCGACAGTGCGATACCATGCCTCGGAATCCTCCGGTACAACGGAGTTAACCTTTTTCAGTTTTCCCTTCTCGATAAACTGCGTCTTACACTCCACCAGTTTCACGCTGGACTTCTTCCACAGCGCCTGCTCTCTCATATGAGTTCTGCTGTTATCACCGCAGGAGGCAAAAGTGGAACGTTTTTCAGCAATCTTCGCCAACGCCTCAACAACACTCTTTATTCCCTTGATTCCTGCAGGATCATTCTTCGGACCAACGATAATATAGTCGCTGTGCATGACGGGATAACGTCTGGTGCCAAAATTTTCCAGAACCAGTCTCTTCTCCCCGGTCTCGTCCCGGGAAAAGATAATGTCCGTCCTGCCGTCTCGGCAGTCCTGTAATACCGCCGCATCATCTTTAACAGACAACGTCACCACAATCCCGCTGTCTGCCTTGAATTTCGGCAGCAGTTCATCAAAGAGTCCCGAGGCCTCGACGTCGGTGGTCGTTGTCAGTTTGAGTGTCTTTTCCTTTGCTGCTCCGTCCGCAAAAACAGAACCGGCGGTGAAAACGACCATCGCGGCCAGCACAGCAGCTCCCTGCTTCCACATAATAGCACCTCCAAGGGTTGTTTCGGGGTGAAAAAAGAGAGGGAACCCCGGAGTTCCCATATCCCATACATATTCTTCCTGAAGACAGGAATCATTGGAATTTTCTTCTGATTCAGGTAAAGGGTCTTATGGAAGGGGGAGAATTCAGTCAAACCTTCCAGACGTTGTTATAAAAAAGAAACTTCTTATTACACTGTTTTGCTTATTATCTCTACCGAATATCAGAAGAAATTTATGAAAGCAGTCATTCAACGGGTCGAGCGGGCAGCGGTACGCATCGACAATAGAGAGGTGGGCGCTGTTGGCAGAGGGATCCTTCTGCTGCTCGGAATTCACAGTACCGACGGAGAGCGGGAACTGCAATGGCTCGCTGAGAAATCTTTGAATTTACGTATTTTTGAGGATGAAAAGAAAAAAATGAACCTCTCCCTTAAAGACATTGCAGGGGAAATGCTTATAGTCTCGCAATTCACGCTTTACGGCGACTGCCGCAAGGGGCGGCGGCCGGGATTTTCCGCAGCAGCAATGCCTTCTCATGCAGAGCCACTTTATGAAAGATTTATTGAGGAGATCAGGCGTGCAGGGATCTCCACCGCCTGCGGCGTATTTGGCGCCAATATGAAGGTTGAGCTGATCAATGACGGCCCGGTCACCCTTCTCCTTGACACCGAGCACCTTGAATAGTCGTTTTTTCTATTATCTCTCATTCTTCCAACCATCCCATATCCCACTTACAGGAGCAATTATGATCGTTTCCACCGCCGTCGGCAGCAGCTGCGCGGGTTTCACCCTGAAAGAATTTCGCCACATTGATGAGATCGACTCCGATGTTTATCTCTTCACCCATGATCTCCTCGGCTGTCCGCTGCTGGCTATTAAAAACGACGACAATAACAAGACCTTCACCACCGCCTTCAACACTATCCCCACCGACTCCACCGGTGTCGCTCACATCCTCGAACACTCCGTTTTGATGGGCAGCAAAAAATATCCAGTGAAAGATGTCTTCGGTGAAATCAACAAGGGCAGCACCACCACCTTTCTCAACGCCATGACCGGCAGTGACGTCACCTTCTACCCCTTTGCAACCCGCAATCTGAAAGAATATTTCAATATCATGGATGTCTACTGCGACGTCGTCTTCCATCCCCTCCTTGCCCCCACCACCTTTGAGCAGGAAGGATGGCACTACCACGCGGAGGAAGGACAGCCTCTGCAGTTTCAAGGTGTAGTCTATAATGAGATGAAGGGTGCCTTCTCCGACCCCATCCGCCACCTCTTTTTCAATATCTACAAGCATCTCATGCCCGGCTCCACCTGGGCCCACGAATCCGGTGGTGATCCGCACTGTATTCCAGACCTCACTTACGAGGAGTTTGTCGCCTTCCACAAGCGTCACTATCACCCCTCCAACAGCATTTTTTTTCTTTATGGAAACGCCCCCCTCGAAGAAGAGCTTCCTTTCCTGCAGGACCGTTTTCTTTCTCATTTTAAAGAGAAACAGGACCCCGCCAAACTGGAAGAGGGAACGCTGATCAACCAACCCGTCACCGTAGAAGCCAGTTATGCCGTGGACAGCACTGATCTCTCCGGCAAAACCTTCCTCGCGGTGGGAACCAGTGTCGGCTCTATTCTCGACCGCACAGAGAACATGGCCTTCCAGGTAATCGCCAACATTCTGTACAATTCCGACGCATCACCGTTGAAAAACGCCATCATTGAGAGCGGCGTATGCAAAGACTTCGGTGGTATTTTTCTCGCTACCGACTGCATCCACACCCTGATGGTCACCTACCTCGTCGGCAGCGAACCAGAGCAACGGGAAACCTTCATCACACTCTACGATGAAACCCTGCGCAGGATTACCGAAGAGGGACTCGACCACGAGCTGGTAACCGCCGAGCTGAACAACTTCGAATTCGGCTTCCGCGAGGAGGCTTCCAACGCCCAGCGCGGTCTGGGACTGATCAACAAGGCGTTGAACGGCCTCAAATACGGTGGTAAGCCTCTGGATTTTCTTGAAAGCGAAAACATCCTTGTCGAACTGCGCCACAAGGCACTCGAAGAGGGATATTTTGAGGAGCTTATCCGTCGCAACCTGCTTGACAACCCCGCCACGGTAACCGTTGTCCTCAAGCCGGATCCGAAAAAACTGCAGGAAGACAGTGCCACCGAAAGGGACCGGCTGGAGAAGAGCAGCAAAGAAGCCAATACGGCCGAGAAGGAGCGACGTCTCACCCGCACCGCCGAACTCACCGCCCTGCAGCTCGAACCCAACAGCACCGAAACGCTTGCCCTGCTACCCGCGCTAAGTCTGGCTGACATGCCTCAAAAGGTGAATTACCACAGCGTTCTTCCCACCCAGATGTTTGGTCAGAAGGTTCTGGTCAGCCAACTGCCAACCAACCACATCAGTTATATTAATGCCGGTTTCAATACCTCAGTCCTGAACGCGGAACAGTTGAAATATCTCGACCTCTTCGCCACCATCGCCTGCGAGATCGGTACGGAACGACTCGGCTTTAAGCAGTTTGCCAAAGAACTGGCGACCACCACCGGCGCCTTTGACCACAGCTTTTCCTGCTACGGCAAGAGAGGTGAAAAAGAGATGCTGCCGGTGCTCTGGTTTCATCTCAAGGCCCTGCCCCTCTACCTTGAACCGGCGGTGACACTGATGGCAGAGGTCTTCTCTTCACTCTCCCTTGCCGACCGCGCCCGCATCCGTGACATTGTCAGCCGGGAGTTCACCTGGGCGGAGCACTCGGTGCAGAGCGAGGGCTACAGCATTGCCACTTCGCGTATTTTTTCCCACCTTTCCCCCGCTGGACGCTGTAGTGAACTTGTCAACGGAGCCAGCTCCTACCTTGCCCTGAAGAAGCTGGCGAAAAACTACGGTGAGCACGAAGAAAAATTTATCCACACCCTCGAAAAAATTGCTCTCCTGCTCTTCAACCGCGACAATCTTCTCCTTGCGGTCACCGGGGAAGAGGAAGAATTGGCCAGTTTTGCCGGCATCGGCAAAAATTTAACCGCAGCCCTTGGCAGCCTGCCCATGGGCTCCCCTGTTGACTTACCCGGCCTGCAGCTGCCCACCCACGAGGCCTTTATCACTGCCGCAGAGGTCGTTTTTGCCGGTCTCGGCGGCAATCTGCTGGAGAACGGCGAAGGTTACAAGGGGAGTTTCGAGGTACTGAAAACCTGGCTCAACCGCGACTACCTGTGGAACACCGTGCGCCAGATGGGCGGAGCCTATGGCTGCTTCAGCCAATTCTCCTTCATCACCGGGAACATCTGTTTGATCAGTTACCGCGACCCGCAGGTGAGAAAGACCTACGACGCGTACAACGCCATCCCACAGGCTGTTGCCAATCTGGATCTGTCCAGTGAGGGACTGCGCCAGCTCATCACCGGAACCTGCGGCACACTCGATCCACACCAGAGCCCCGCTGTAAAAGGGGCCACCGCCCGCAACGAATATCTCAGCGGGATCACTCCGGAGTTCAAATCCCGGAGACTCAGCGAGGCACTCGCCACAGACGTGAAACAGATGCGCTCCTTCGCCCCGGCATTTGAGGAATTGATGCGCATCCCCCACCGCGCCATCATTGGCAACCGTAAAAAAATTGAGGAAGATGACGGCCTCTTCGACAGTTTCGTCGAGCTGTAACTCATCTCTTCTTTCGGCCAGAGAGCAGCATGGGCCTCTGCCCTTTCCCCCTGATTCCCCCTGAAGTCCTCTTTTCCCGCAGGGAACAAAAAAAGAGGGACAGCGCTCTACGCGCTGTCCCTCTTTTTTTTATCCTTTCTCTCGGCAACCTTATTCGACCGGTGGCGCATAGATCAGTCCACCATTCTTCCACAGTCTGTTCCTGCCACGCTCCAGTTTCAGCGAAGAACCCTCCCCGAGACTGCGCTCAAAGCACTCCCCGTAGTTGCCCACCTGGCGTACAATCCGGGCCGTCCAGCCAGCGGTCAGTCCGCCGCTTTTCATACCGTCTCCGTCAAGGCCAAAGAAACGACGAATTTCCGGCTGCGCACTGCGCATCATCTGTTCAGCATTTTTCGAGCTGAGATCAAGGGCTTCGGCGTCAATCAGGGCGAAGAGCGACCAGCGAACTATATCAGACCACACATCGTCTCCCTGACGTACCACAGGCCCGAAGGCGACCCGGCCAAGGGAATTCGGCAGGATCACCGCCCGCTCACCATGTTCACGCTCAAGAACCAGCGCCTGCAGTTGTGAAAAAGGCTGGGAAATGAGATTACAGCGACCCTCAAGAAAGCCCTCCACCGCTGCCTCCTCCGTATCAAAGGAGACATCACGCCAGGCAATATGCTGTCGCTTCAGCAGAGTATGCACCCGTTGACCATGTTTTCCCTCCGGCAGGCAGAGGGTGACATTCTTCAGGTCACCCAGCTCCACACCATCTTCTCTGAAACCCGCTGCCAGCCCCTGCTCATCATAGTAAGAGATACCTGTAAAATCGACTGCCAGCGCCGTATCCCTCGTAAAATCCCACGGCTCACCATGCCCGGCAAAAAGGTCGATACGATCGGAGAGCAGCGCGGTCATCGCACCGTTCTCCCCAAGAGGGAGAAACTTCACTTTCCCGGCATCACCAAGTACAGCCGCCGCCACCGCCCGACAGATATCCACATCCAGTCCGATCCACGTCCCTGAGTCATCCACCCGGGAAAAACCGGGGCTGTCGGCACTCACCCCACAGCGCAGGAAATCTCGCTCTCGCACGTCCTCTAGAGTCCAGGCACCGGCGGTGGAAGAGAAGAGAAGGAGACAGGTGAAAAAGAAGGCAAAATATTTCATGGAGGTATCCCTGTAAAATTTTAAATGGATGATTCAGGAGAATACCAGGCTGCGCCGAAGCTGTCCACGGAAAGACAGATTGCCGCTTGCAAATCCCCGCAGATCTGTTACTTCTCCACCTCAAATTCCCTCTCATTCACAGGAGCCGTACATGGCCGAAAAATCTCCCCGCTTCATCGCCGCAGAAATTCTCACTCAGCTCTTCGCCTCCCCCCAGTCAGTAAAGGCCCTCTTCGATCGGCTCACAGACCACGCCCGTCTCACCGCGCGGGACCGCGGTCTGTGCCGGGAGCTGGTGTACGGGGTCCTGCGCCATCGCCAGAACCTCGACCGCGCTCTCTCCATGCTCTCCTCCACTCCGCTGAATAAGATTGATTCCTTCCTGCACACGGTCCTCGCGGTGGGCCTCTACCAGCTTCTCTTCCTCGACCGCATCCCCGAATCGGCAGCGGTGAACGAGGCAGTGAACAGCTGTCGGGAAAAGAGCAAACCGCCGGTGCCAAAGCGGTTGCAGGGTTTTGTCAACGGAGTACTGCGTTCCGCCGTGCGCCGCAGGGAAGAGCTGCAGGAGAAGATGCTGACAGACGACAGGGGACAACTTCTCCTCAACCATCCGCAATGGCTCACCGACCGCTGGCGCGAACGCCTCGGCGAAGAAAAAACCGTAGAGATATGCACCGTCGACAACACCCTGCCTCTGCTCACCCTGCGCATCAACAGCGGTAAGATTGACCGCGACAGCTACGCCGCTCAACTCGCCGAAAAGGGCATCGTCACCCGTCCCGGTCAATTTTCACCAGACGCTCTGCTGCTCCCCAATGGCGCAGTAGTGGAAGGCCTTCCCGGCTATGCCGACGGACTCTTCCAGGTACAGGACCAGGCAGCACAGCTTGCCAGCCGCCTTCTCGCTCCTTTCACCGCCACCACCTGCCTTGATGCCTGTGCCGGGCTGGGCGGCAAGACCGGCCACCTCCTGCAGCTCTTCCCGCAAAGCGCCGTCCACGCAGTAGAGCCAGAACCCTTCCGGGCAGAAAAACTGCAGGCCCTCGCCAACCCGCGCCTCACCCTGTACACCGCTGACCTGCTCACCCTTGACCCGCACTCCCTGCCGCCCTGCGAACGCCTCCTGGTTGATGCTCCCTGCAGCGGGCTCGGCGTTCTCGGCCGTCAGCCGGATATCCGCTGGAACCGTCGTCCAGAGGACTTTACCACCTGGCAAGAGCAACAGCTCGCCCTGCTCAACCGCGCCGCTCTCTTTGCTGCCGACAACGCCGTGCTGGTCTACGCCACCTGCTCCACCGAACCGGAGGAAAATGAGGACGTGGTGAAGCTGTTTCTTGCCGGTCATCCCGAATTTCAGCTCACCGACGCAGCCTCAATTCTGCCGCAGAGCGCCAGGGAACTCACCCGCGGCGACTTCTTCGCTCCGCTGCCGCAGGAGGAGATTGACGGCTTTTTCGCTGCCCGTCTCACCAGGGGTACCGTTTAAGGCAGCTTTTCTTTCCATGAAAGAACGAGCAACCCATTGACAACCTTGAAAATCCACAAAGATGTATTAAATTTGATCCGTTATTTTTTCAATTTTACTTATTAAGGAGCAAAAAAATGGCAGAGATAAAAAGCACAATGGAGATGGTTCTCGCGCGTGCCTCACGCCTTGCAGATGCACCCGCAGTCCCCGACAACGAAGAATCGATGAAAATCGGCATGCATCTCGCCGCCGAATTCATGGCCGGCCGAAGCGAAACTCCGCTCGCCGGACTGGAAGAGCAGCCCTCTGAAAAGCAGGACGACATTCGCCGGGGCGCGGTGCAGGTTCTCCTGCGCAACGTCATTCTGCCACGGGACGAGCAGCTGCGCGAAACAGCGGAACAGGCACTGCATGCACTACAGCTCCTCGGCGGCGACGACAAGACAACAATAGCAATCCAGGAGCTGGACCAGATCCTTGGTCAATACAACAAGCATCTGGAGCAGTCACAACAACAGCTTGATGACGCCATCAAGGCTCAGCTCAAGCAGCAGGCCGGGGCGCGTGGAATGATGCTCAATGATGAAGATCTCAATCCGGCCATGCACCCGCAATACGCTGAAGAACTCCACAAACTGCAGACGGAACTTAACGGTCAATACAACGCCGCAATGGATGAGCGGAAGCAAACCATAGGAAGCTGCTTCGGCCTCAACTGATCTTTTAACTCCCCGAACGCAACACCGAGGGTACGCAATGAATTACAGTAAACGAATCGAAAAACTTCAGGCCAGCCTGCGCGGTAAAAAACTCGACGGTCTGCTTATTGCTCAACCTGAAAACCGTCGTTATCTCAGCGGATTTCGCGGGGGAGACAATGGCATCCAGGAGACCTCTGGCGTGCTGCTCATCCCTTCCAAAGGGAAACCGCATCTGATTACTGATTCCCGCTTTGAGCTGGCGGCACAGCAGGAGAGTCCGAATTTTGAGGTGCATGTCTACCGCAAAAGGCTCCCCGAATTTCTGAAAGAACTCCTCGGAGAACTCAGCATTACAAAACTCGGCTTCGAAAGCAGTTATACCCTGCACTCCTTCGCAAAGGACCTCGAAGATACCCTGAAGGATGTCAAACTTTTCCCGCTCACTGATACCATAGAAAATATGCGTATTATCAAGGATGAGGAGGAAATTGAGCTGCTCCGGGAGTCGGTTCTGCTCAACGAAAAGGTCTTTGAGCAGGTGTACGGTTCCATGCTCGACTGCAAAACCGAAGTGGATGTGGCCATCGCTGTTGAAACCACCATGCGCCGCATGGGAGCGGAGAGCC